>JAQXAR010000012.1 GCA_029252805.1 Rickettsiales bacterium | reverse complement strand
GTAGAACCCGCAATGAAATATTTTATCAACTCTAACTGCTTATTTCTCGATAACTTACAATGCTTTATATACATCAATAACTCCTAACAATTTAAATGTTAGGTGTCAGCCCCAAAAACAATCAGCGACCTTGCAGGGTATGAGACGGTTCAAACGGCCTCTCTTGATGTGCTGGAAGCAGAAGCAGTGGAACATACCATTGCTTCTGCCGACAGTGGCGAGGGCATTAAAGGCCTCGCTTATTGCATTGGCAGTATTGACCTCAAGCCCTTTAAATCCACTAAAGATGATGAATATTTACTGACTTACGAGCTGAATGTGCTGGGTGCCGTGCGCGCTTTAAGAGCCGCAGAGAAGGGGCTCAAAAAAGCGAATGGCAGTGTCGTTTTATTCTCAACGATTGCCGTGAGCCAAGGCTTCGCTAATCACAGCCTGATTAGTACGGCCAAAGGAGCAGTGGAAGGACTCACCAAAGCACTCGCAGCAGAATGGGCACCTAAGGTGCGCGTTAACTGCATCGCCCCCAGTCTGTCTGATACACCGCTTGCCAAACCGCTCACCAGTTCTGAGCAAATGGCGAACTCCATCGCCGCGATGCATCCCATCCCTCGCCTCGGTACGCCCGATGACAGCGCGGCACTGGCAAAATTCCTACTCACCGAAGAATCCGGCTGGATCAGTGGTCAGGTCATGCATGTCGATGGTGGACGCTCCACCTTACGCACGAAAGGGTAATTCATGTTAATACGTGTGATAACAGCATGCTTTTTGCTTCTATTTTCAACTTCAGCCTTTGCAGAGATTGCCATGTCCGTTCCCAATGCCCATCGCTATGAATTTCAAACTATTGAGGGCGAGTCTATCAAACTCTCCGACTTAAAAGGTAAGGCCGTCTTGGTGGTGAATACGGCATCGCAATGTGGTTTCACCCCTCAATATGCAGGTTTGCAGAAACTACACGAAACTTACGGCGATAAAGGGCTAGTCGTCATTGGGGTGCCATCTGACAATTTTGGAGGACAGGAATTTGAGCAGGAAGCCGAAGTGAAGAACTTCACCAAAGAAAAGTTTGAAGCGACTTTTCCTCTGGCTGTGATCAGTGACGTAAAAGGTAAGAACGCCCACCCATTCTACCAATGGGCCAATAAGGAGGCTGGCTTCCTTGGCTCCCCTAAATGGAATTTCCATAAATATCTCATTGGCAAGGATGGCAATCTTAAGCAGTGGTTCGCTTCGACAACTGCGCCTGATAGTAAAAAGATAATCGCTGCGATTGAGCAAGAATTGAATCAGTAAGAAAGACCGCATGATGCCTTTGGAAAACAAAACTCTAGAAACGCCTGATCACCAGACCTTTGCCCCCACAAAGACGATTATACTCAATAAAGGTGATGTTGAAGCAAAGCGCGCCGAAATTCTGGAATATTTCCATCAAACATTCTCACTTTATGAAAATATTTATGAGTGCTTGAAAGACGATTCCGTATTGTACGAGCGCCCGAACAGATTGCGCCACCCGCTCATTTTCTATTATGGCCATACAGCCGTATTCTTCATGAATAAATTAAACCTGACAGGTTTAGTCGCAAACCGTATTAATGCGCCGCTTGAAGATATGATGGCTATTGGGGTGGATGAAATGTCATGGGATGACCTTGATCCTAATCACTATGATTGGCCTACGGTTGCACAAGTCAAAGAATATCGTGATCAGGTACGTGATAAAGTCGATAACTTTATTCGCAACTGTACCTTCACGCTGCCGATTACCGAAGAAAGTCCCTTATGGATTATCATGATGGGTATTGAGCATGAGCGTATTCATCTAGAGACAACCTCTGTCCTCATCAGAGAGTTAGACACACAATTTTTACGAGACCACCCAAATTGGCAGCCCTGCACACAATCAGGTGCCGCACCAACAAATAGCTTGATAGAAGTGTTAGGTGGCGAAATTGCGTTAGGGAAATCAAAAGACAGCCCGCTCTATGGTTGGGATAATGAATATGGAACATTTCATGCGGATGTAAAAACGTTCAAAGCCAGCAAATATCTTGTTTCAAATCAGGAATTCTTAGAATTCATCGAAGATAAAGGCTATCAAACTGAGTGTTACTGGACAAAGGAAGGGTGGAGCTGGTGTACGGACACCAAAACACAACACCCGCATTTTTGGATAAAAATAGAAGATGGTTATCAGTATCGCTCTATGTTGCAGGTTATGGATAATTACACCCTCGCCGAATGGCAGCAGGCGAAGCGTGTAGGTAAAGAGGCGCGTGATGTTAAAGCCGACCTTCAGGATGCATGGGCGATTTCGGATAGTAAGGCAGCATTCACGTATCAGCAATGAACTTAACGCTCGTTACACCAGCCGTAGCCCGTGAGAGGCTTCGCTAATCGGGTATTTATGGGTATGTTTTTGGGTGTCTCGATACGGCAATATGAGTAAGGTTTGACTTTTCTCACATTAACTCACATAATGTCACATGGATTAGATGTGAGGAAATGAGATGGACTTCTCAGACGATAGATTAAGCAAGCGATTGCAGTTTAGCGGTGAACAAACCGAAGCGCTCTATAGCACTCTAGCAGAGATTGATGCGATCAAGAATGCCTTTCGCCTGACGGATAAACTGCTGCCGCAAACCATCACCCGTTTGACACAATCAGTCATTGTCACTTCTGCGGGTGCATCGAACCGGATTGAAGGCAACCAGCTCACCGATGATGAAGTTGAAGCGCTTTATCGTAATTTACGCATTCAGAAATTCAAAACGCGCGATGAACAGGAAGTGGCGGGTTATTTGGAGATGTTAGAACGGGTGTTAGAGCATTATGAAGGTATGCCTCTCACGGAATCGCTCATTCTCCAACTGCACGGCGATATGCTGCTGCACTCGGATAAAGATCAGCGCCAGCGTGGTAACTATAAATTCGGACCAAACCGTGTGGAAGCCAAAGATCATGATGGCAAGGTGGTTGGCGTGATTTTTGATCCCACACCGCCACATCTTACGCCCAAAGAAATGCAGGAATTGGTCGCATGGCAGCAATGGGCGGATGGAGATAATTTCAAGCATCCACTACTGCGTATTGGCAATTTCATTTTTGAGTATCTCGCCATTCACCCGTTTCAGGATGGTAATGGCCGTACAAGCCGCTTGCTGACCAATCTATTGATGCTACAGCAGGGCTATATGTTTACAGGCCTCATCTCGCATGAGAAGCTGATTGAAGCACGTAAGGCAGATTATTATCTGGCATTGAACAAGGCGCAATCTAGCTGGAAATCAGAGAATGAAAATGTCTATCCGTGGCTGAGTTATTTCCTCAGCATCGTGCAACAACAGGCCAAAGATGCCATGGCGATTATCGAAGAAGATCAGGTGGAGCATCTACTGTCTGAGAAACAGCTCGCCCTATGGCAGTGGATTGGCACACGCACGGAGCCAGAATTTGGCCGTAAAGATGCCATCGAAGGGTTGGGCTTTCCTCCGCGCACCGTGGAGGCTGCCATCAAGAAGCTGCTGGATTTGAAGAAGCTGGAACGCATCGGCACAGGTCGTGCTACGCGTTATCGATTAATCAGCAAATAATACATCTCCACCTGACCTCCAAAATTGACATAACGGAAGGGATGGTACGGGAAACCGTCTGGGTTTCCCTGCCCGAAAGGGGCGTTGCGTAAAGCGCTTTATCGAGCCTGTGACGGAAGAAGAAATCAGAAATCCTGATGTAATGCATGATTTTCTGCTCTTTTTACACCAATTAGATTGGGTTGCTGGCTCTTGCAGAGATCGACTGAATGATCTGAATGCTAACCCCAATATTGTTTTTGTGAATGCAGATGGAGAGGAAGTGTTTCTCGAACTTGACTGCTTTGAAGTCGATGAAGATTTGTTATTCTCCGGCGATAAGAAGCAAGTATCGTTAGCAAACGAGCGTATTAGAGACTTTTTCAAATTCTACTTCTCCAAGCCGCAACCGTATCGCAAAGAAATCAGATTTAGCGATGAAACGATTGCCAGATTGAGCGTCATTGCATCCTTGGTTAAAGCCGCTCACCCTGATGAAGCGGTGAGCTGGGGGCGTAGTGGCGACTATTTTACGTGCCGATAACCCTTATGAATCTCAGTTCTGGGGCTTAAAAGGTAGAGCGGCAAACGATAATTAAGCCAGAGATCACCCTCTGGTAATACTCTGAAACTATGGGCGGCTTCCTAACCGGAGCCGCCTTCTTTTTTGCTTATTCCTGCCCCCCATCCCCTGAGCTTCCTTTCAACCTCGCTATGTTGGAAATGAAGGCAACACAACAACAGGGAGGCGCTTCATGATCGGAATGGATAAACATAAACAGGCTGGCCAGTCCATCTTTATGAGTTCGATACAAGGCTTGGCCAATGTGCTCGCCATTGTCGCTACTTTTATGGGCACAGGACCGCTCTATACCGCCACGCAAGGCTGGGTATTTGAGTTCGCGATCTCTCATTACGGCCATGCCAGCGCTGATTTTATCACCCTTGTCTGGGGTGTGATTTGCGGCGCTTTCATCTTCTTCATCGCTCGCGCCAGCATCGGCACCGCTTTGATGTTCGGAGCCATCGCCGTGATGACTCGCCTTCTTTAATCAACCAACCACAGGAGAATTATTATGCCAAAATATAAACATATGGGAAGTACCCACCACTTTAAGAAGCAACCCACTTTCATGGAAAAAGTGGAAGAGTTCATCGGTGGTTGCGTCATCGTCGCCATGGTCATTGGTGCAATCATCCTATTCGCCGGATGAAATCGTAATTGAGCCGGATAGTTCGCTATCCGGCTCTTTCTTTTAGGAGGGTAAAAATGAATGATAACGCAACGTATCGATATGGATCAGCAGAGTTCGCTAGCCGATCAGAACAACAAAAAGCAGGAATATTGACGCAACACCCGCATTCCTTTCTGGTCGGGTTCGAAGGGGATACGCCACAATTTTCCAATAGTGCAGGCGGCATTCTCATTGTGGCTGGAGCCAGAACGGGCAAGTTAGCCACCATTCTCGGATATAATTTGCCTGCCGGAATTTGTTCTACCACGCAAATTATATTGGATATGAAGGGTGAACTGGCGGCTATTTCTCAGGATCAAACGCCAGATCGCAAACATTGTATTTATTGGAACCCTCTGGGCTTACACGGCCTGCCTAGCCATCGCATCAATCCGGTAGAACCACGGCGATGGCCAGAATTAAGCGAAATAACCCCATGCTAACAGTTTGTTAGCGTTTGAATAATTAAAAAATTGAACACGTTTATTACTCCCCAAACTGGTGCTGGGGAGTTAGTAAGTCCTCATTACAAAAGACCGCATTGGCCTTTACTCAAAGAGCTATTGCATACGCCAATGCCTCCCCAACATAGTTGAGGAGTGCGAAACGGTCACACAAACCGTGTAATGAAGAGGTTACTACGCCCCAGCAATCCACTGCGATTGCTAAGTGGCGATAGTACATGATGAAGAAAGAAAGGCAATAGTGTGAAACATATTGAATACTTTAACGAGGAGGAGCAGATACCGACGGTTTTTTTATGAATTGATCCATTTTTTCTATGTCAGCTACGGCTAAAAATTGGTTACGGATAACATTAGTCAAACGAACGAAACCTTGCTCAGTGTTTAGGTCTCCGGCTTTATCGGCTGCTTGATATTGTGCTTCTATCGTTTCGGAAAGTTGAGCGAGACCTTTACTATCGATCATTATTTTACTGGGATCAACAAAGCGTAATACGCCTAAATGTTGGCGACTAGCATCCATCAAGGTTTTGATGGTGGCAAGTGCTTCATGGGCTTCGACTAGGCTTTTAGCGGGTTGTTCCAGTAAAGTATTTTTGTTTGACTTCTTCTGATTTGAACCATTCATCAACTGGCTGGCAGAGGCAAGCGCAACGCTTCCAGCTTGCTCCATATATTGCTGCATCAGTAGATTTTCATGCTCCATGCGTAAATGGGCAGGTTTCATGGCGATGCGGGGAATCATTTTAAAGGATTCTTGCGCGGCAACTTGTTCCAGCGCGGCGCTTTTGCCTGTTTGTTCGCGATACTCGGTTTCCCAATCGTTTGATAGTGTGGCCGCTTTGTGCAGTAACTCGTCCAAACTATCGCTTGCGTGGGCAGAGTCTGCTATGGCATCGGCGACTTTATAGCGGGTCATTTCGCGCCCAATGGTGCTAACGAACTCGCCAATCGGATAAGCGATGGAAATCCAAAGCTCTGAAAGCAGGCTTCCCTTCGAGATAAAACCGCCAGGCTTCTGAATGATGTCTTTGATACTGGCATTCTTTTTATATTCAGGAATTGCTTGTCCATCTTTATAGGGCAAAAAGCCTTTCCGGATATTCTGCCAAAGGGTGACGGGGATGCCCGTTACTCTAGCAAAGGTGGTACGACTCCACAGCAATTTAGCCTCGTGGATAGCTTCGGGGCGAGTCGCGTGTTTCCATGCTGCCTTTAGTTTTTCAAAGAAACTACGGTCATGTTTTGTTTTTTCAGGTGAGTTCCATCGCTCGGCGCCTGAAAAGAGAGGAGAGCCGATAGAGTTTTTCTTTTCTTTTGGTAATGAGAACAAAGATTTTTCCACAAAAGCATAATGGGTCTTATCAATGGCACCTTGAGAGATACGTTCGGCATTTGCACCAATTTCTTGTTTGAATTTTTTTGAAACTACATTGGCAAGGCGAATGATCATTTCAGGTTGAACGGCCTCATAACGGTTAGAATCGTGATTAAACTGAACCATGCTTCCTGCTTTAAACCCTTCAGGGTTACACGGTTTGCCTTGATAATTCTCTCCCACAATCGCAATACCTGCGGCAGTTAGTTGGCTTTCCATCGTTTCTGCAATCATGCGGAAGCTTTTAACAGGAATCAGGTTCTTTTTAGGATCGACAAACTCAAGGCTATCAATATTTGTCTGTTCTTTTTCTAATACCGACTGGATAAAGCTTAACGTCGTTAACGCAGACGGTAAATCGGCGACGGGCTGTAATAAGTTACGGTTAATAATATCTGGGAGTGTGTCGGTTTTATCTTTTTGATAGGGAGACAGCAATGCTTCGCCTTGTTGGTTTACGGCCTGTGACAAGGTTTGGAAATATTGCTGTAAGATCGCATAATCCTCACGCTCATAATTGCGCGGGTCTTTTTGTTGCACATGCTCCACTTTTGCTTTTAGCGCTGGGGGAATAGAAAGCTTCTTTTGATGAATAGCTGAGCGCGACTGTTGGAGGCTCTGTTGAATGGCGGTATCCATCGTTAAGCCTGATTCTATCGCTACCGATAAATGTTTGTTCAAATTCTTAATTGAATCGCCCGTTAGTTTTTTGCCGGTAGAGGCAAATTCCTTCACGCTTACTAAGCCATGAGAGCCCGCAAGTGGGTTCATCACTAACCCCCATGCTTCTTTCTTTAAATGACGGTTCCAATCATATTGTGACTCTTTATCGCTATCATAGGGATTAGTAAATTTCTCACCACGTAATGCTTTGCCAATAAGGGTTGGATTGGCATTGGTCAGCTTTAACATATCTTTGATAACCGTCACCGGCATATAGCTAAATTGAATAGGAATCTTACGACGTAGTAACTTCGTCTTCTCATGCTGCGCTTCGGGGCGTCCAGCATAGTTGAACGCCGCGCCAAGATAGCTTTTCCAGCGATGGGTTTGGTGCGAGTGGGGGGCTTCTTTATCGCTTACTTTCCACGACTGCGTAAGCTCTGGCGGAACCAGTGCACTGCTAGCTTCTAGTGTCACTGCTTTTGGTTTTTCGGTATAGACCGAGTTTAATAGCTGCTGCTCTACTGCCTCAAAATGTTCATCGGCATAGGCCAAAACGCGGTTAATATTCTCTCCGGCGATTGCTTTGGTTTGGTGTAATAAACGGTTACCGAATTGGAGTAATTCTTGTTCGCTCAGTACCTCATAGCCACTTCCAGCCTTCTTAACAATCGCTCCCTTGGGAACACCTTCAATAAGTGGGTTACCCTGCATATCATGGTTATATTCATAGCGATGCGAGGAGAGTGCTGCCTCAACCGCTTTTGAGAGTTTTACCGATTGCTCAACGCTTAAAAAGCGCTTTTCTTGCGGCACATATTCTACATGGCTCAACGCCAGCGCTCCATGCGTGATAAGTGGTGGGATGAGGCTAAAAAGAATTTGCAACTGTCGAGGGTTTTGCAGCTGTTTAGCTTGCAGAACCTCACGAATATAGTCGCTAGGGCGAGTATGTGGCGTCACATCCTTCGTGCTGTTCACACGCATTTCTTGCGCCATCGCAATAGGTTGTGCTGATAGTTCAGATAATGCCTGTAAATGCTGCTCAAATTGTCGCAGATTCGTGGGAGTCACTTCCATTTCACCTGTCACAAAGTCACTCATCATTTGATTGGCGTCTTGCGAATGAAAAACAAAATCATGCACGGGCGAGGCACGCCCTTTTTGCAGCTCCTCTACTAACGGCATCGAATCTTGATCATAATAGGCGGCACTTGCCGTAAGCCCGCTCAGAAGCTCCCCTGCGTGGATACATTGTTGAAATTTCTTATCTTTGCCATAAAGGCTTGCCCAAGAACGAATCGTTTGTGCGCCCGTGGTACGTAGGAATACATTTTCCAGATATTCATACGTGGCGTAAAGAAACGATTTTTTCACATTCTTTGAAAATCCATCCGCCAGATAGGGTTCTTTCAGCAGCTGCATCGCCACCGCATTCACGGGAATTTTCGCAAATTGTGCAGCCAGTGAGCGTTCGGTGTTATGCCAAATCTCCCACCATTGCTCTGGTTCCTTAAAAGGAAAGTTCAGGCGAGATTTTGGCGACTGTGCTTGTGTCGTTACCAAAGGGTATACCTCTATTATAAAAATAAATATTTGCTAGACGGAGCCCCCATCCAGCGAGAAAAACTATTTAAATAGAGTGAGGTGGTGCGCGCGGAGTATAAATACTCCGAATACTAGGCATGAGAGCATCGTGATAAGAGGTAAGCTCTACCCAAGAAGCATTATGTTGGAGTACAATGTCAGGCGTTGATACAGCATCGCTAATTGGCTGGAAAAAGTAATCATCAATCTGACATTCTACTTCGTGATGCTCGTGATCATCAAAACCAAACTCCGCAGCATGCAGACTCGCTGCCGAATAAGAGCTAAGTAAAGTAACGATGATCAAAAAACATACAAAACGCATGAAAGCACAATAGCAGTTATCTCGCAAAGTAGCACATTACAAGTTTATGACAGTTTACGTGCCAAGTACGAAGCATGTTATGCAAGAGTAAATAGTTGCACCGTAGCAACCACGTTGCAACGGCTTGGTTGGCCGTTGTGTAAAATTTGTCTAACCTATTGAAATAAATGGTGGAGGATACAGGAGAGTACATTTCCACCAATAAGCGACTGATTTATATTAATTCATGCTCCGTCATTTCTATCGTTCTTGTACCAGTATTGTGCCACATTCGCAAGGCTATTCCGCTGCTTTAACAAGGTCACTCCAACAGGAATGGCGCGGGTCTTAAAAATGGTGTAGCTGTAGTTTCTAAAATAAATTACGGGGGGTGTTATGAGCACAGATGGTTTTTGGGTAATGGCAGCAATCGGCGTTGCAGTTTTTTGGATAGCATCACCTCCACCAGATGTTGAAGAAAAGACCGTTTATTTTGCATATTGCGGCGATTATTTACATAACACGTATCACTGCCCTGATGATATTCTAACTAAGACTAAAACATTTAAGGTTTCCGTATCTCAGCAGCTCGTAGTTTCAGAGTCGCTTTATACTTTGATGCCTTGCAAAGTATATGATGCAGATAATTGGGAATGTAAGGGAGGTCTAAGGTTAGCCAATGCTGGAACAAATGTTACCAGTATTAGCGATGGTGACTACCGTGAAACTGTAGCACTTGATAGTGGCTCGATAGGCAAAGATGGGAAAGAGACTACCTTCCCACGAGAGCAGCCAATATCTTATATTGAATATGTAATCCGTTCTACAATCAGCTTTGTTAAGCGCATCATTTAAGGGCGCCAATCGCCCATAAATGCCCCAGAACGCTCATAACTCTAAAAATACCTAACTATCCTAAAAACTGCTTCTCCTCCTTCTGCGCTATCTAGGGCGGCACCTCTCCTTAGTGCGGTGACTTTTTTGCGTTGATAGGGTAGATTTTGGATTGCGAGTTCGACTCCTGTATGTGCTGCTAATGACTATTATTTCAAGTCTTGCCCGAAGAGGGCGATGCTGTTTACCCAGCCCCTCTTTTTGCCTATGACAGAGACTTGATACCACATAACATTTCTTTCCTTGTGGCGTTTGATAATTTTGATTTGGCTGTTCTTCTTTGCATACCAAATTTGCTTGATGGCTTGTTCAGGTGAGACCGGGTCGTAACTGGGAACGATGGGAGTCTTTTGACTGAGGCGGTAGGTCTTACCCACCTCAAGGGTATTAGGGTCAATGAAGTTTTGCGCTGAGCGAGAAAATTGGAAAATATCAACCTTACCCATTGCCAGCTCTTGCTGGCTTCCCTGCCTGATGAATTTATCATCTTGTGCGTGTTCGTTATCCAGTTTGTTGTCGATGAAGCGGCGAAAATAGATTCGCATCAGAGTATCTTCATTTTGCAGTTTGTAGGTTTCTAGAAACCTACTGGTCTTATAGGAAGTTTCGATAATGATTTGCCCATTCTCGATATGCCATTTCCCTTGTTTATTGGCTGTCTCTTCATTTTCAATTTTGACCGTACCATCCATGAAAAAGGAATGTCGCATATATCGCTTTGCAACAGCATTGGGATGTTTTGGGTTTTCGAGTCTGGAGCGCCACTGGCCAATAACTGCATCTGCGCCATGTTCCTTGAGGTAACTTAAGGAATCAAAGGCTTTTATAGAAGCCGCCCTCACCCGATTTGTAGGTTCAGGTATATCAGGCGCAACATCTCGCCCAAATGCCCACCAGAGAAGGCAAGCCCCAAGCAGCCAACTACGACTGCCATGCAGAGATAGTACAGAATGAAAAAAGAAACGCAACCGTCACAAATTCTTAATGTTTTGATGCTATTCTAGCGATGAAAGTGTGTAACGTGCGGTGGTGGCGTGTGCCAATATCGCAGGTTACATACCAAAGATTTTTCTTACCTTTTTGCTTCTGCGAATTTGTTTAATTCATCTTCGCATCACGCGAAATGGTTATAGCAATTTGCTGATTTTAATAGGTAGCGAACAAGATATTTTTTTAACATTCATAAATTTATGATCATGAGACGAACAATCATGTTTTTCGCAATTTGCCTTATTTCAGGCATTATTACTTATTCCTTAACGCCAATAACTGTTGCTGCTCCTATTGCGACAGGTGCTGCCATAGGTGGTGCATTCACTATAACAAGTGCTTGTATTTTCATAGCAGTTGGTGGAATTATTGATGGAATTATTCACTTCGCCGGTGGTAAGTCAGCACTTGCTGACGTTGCCATTGGAATTGTAACGGGGAAGAAGAAATAGTGCAGTATGAATTTTGGACTGGGTGCGCAATCGCGCGCCCTTTCTTTTGCCTAGCTTTTACATTTCTCAAGTAAGAAATAAATTTGCTGAGTCCGTTTGTAAATAGCTCTGGTATTGGTTGATGTGATAGGATTTGAATTTACGGTCTTTAGGTTATGAGTCTAAGTGTAAGCGATGGTAGAAAATGTGTGCGCTGTAGCAACCACGTAGCAACGGCATTGCTGGCCGCTGAGTCAAATTTGTCTAAGTCATTGAAAAATATGGTGGAGGATACAGGAGCCCCCACCGCCGATAATCTTATAACCTATTCAATAACATAGGAAAATTATATCACCTTCATCGTAACAATGCAACGTAACGTTTATGAAGTATGGCCGAGGTGGTGTAGGGGGTAGTGCTTTTACATATTGCGTCTGAGTTACCAGCATTACACCACAAAGGTATTTTAGCATTACGAAAATCAGAAGTCGAACCCGCAACCATTAGTCACTCTAAAAATTCACTAAATTCTCCGCTATTTTAGGTCTGCAATATTTTATCCAAAGAAGAGGGCGGGCGGGGGACGAGGTGCATCTGGTGGCTGCGGATATACCGCCGCCAGAAAATCTCAAAATTTGAGAATCAAAAAGGAATTTCGTCATCTAGTTCTTCAACTTTCGCTGGCTGCGGGTCAATATTGACATCGGTTGCTCCAACCTCATTCGCACGCTCAATAAGTGCATTGTATGCTGCATTAGTTAGGCCAGCTTGCTTTTTATCTTTTAGCCTTTTTAGGGCTACATGGGGGTTAATGATAACAGCGTGGGAGTGCTTGCCTACAGTGCCTTCTTCGGTTCTTATGAAGCCCAACTCTGCTAGACTTTCAACTCTTTGTAGCCACGTTCGTTTTGCTCTCTGCCCCGTGAAGCCTGCATGAAATGCGTGTATATCAGGGTTAGATAATGGAATATACATTTCATCATAGGCGCGACACCAAATTTCAAAGTATGTAGAACTTGCTGGAGCTCCTTTTGTCAAATCATCAATTATCGACATTATAAGTGGCATAGTGCGCGGGATGCTCGTAAAGCCATCATACTTTTTTCTATTCCATAATTCTTCTTCTAGGAGGTCTTCCCATAATGAAGCTCTTAAATTGATAATTCGTTCGATATGTTTTTTTGGGCGACTTGCCATATTCTTTGTTCCTGCTATCATTAAATTAAGGGGTGGCTGGTCGTCCTCGCAAGGAGGATGATGTTTGACCTCATAGCCTAAAAGATGTTATGGGTAAATCGCACACAATGTGAGGGTGCCGAGGCGTTCAAACCTCGCCAAAGGCGGCTGATAATAGCGGAATTATTCTTGCTGGAGTAAGCTTATCTGATTTGGGTACGAGTGACTTTTTCTTCTTTTGATTATTTCCATGATATATCTGTAAATTGGCCAAAATTCCGAAAATTAGGCAAAAGAAAACCCTATTAAAACTAGATGGTTTTAATAGGGAAATTCTTATAATTTTGTGTTCTAAAGCACACTCAAAGATTCTTTGAGTTCTTTGGTGTAGTTAGGAACGCCCGAAATTTGGTCTTGTAGTGAACGTAACCAGCTTTTGTTGATTTCTGACTGGTTAGTTACCTGTAAGCCACTCGGATTAACGCTACCTTCGTAGCTGTTTCCACTTGTGTTTGTAGGTAAAAACTTACATGCAAGTAAAAGGATACCTACGATTGAAATTCCATAAATGATTTCCATGGCATTTTTTTTAAAGGTTAAAAAAAATCATTGAACTTTCCCGTTAAAGGTCAGTATGATAAGAGTAATTAGGCTGGCAATAATAAGCCAGAACCTGATGTCTTTGTAAAAAACAATCGGCTTTTTTTTCATAACTTTTGGGTTTTTAAAGATTAAAAAAGAGTTTAATTCTCGCATCCCACGACTGAAAACGCCATTTTAGGAAAAATTCTATCGAGAGCTTCTCGCCAAATGACTCCTCCAATTGGGCATGCGCTTTTTTCTGCGTTACATATCCAATCATGAATATCGTAACGAATATTAGAGTGCGTGTAGTTTGGTAGCCCCAATTCAGCGACTACAATGTTTATGGCGACATACTTAATGAGTGCCTTAAAACGCTGTAGGTCGCCCAAGTGACAACTACCAGCAGCTAATAATTGCTGATCTGCTAATGCAGTCAACAGGTTGATATTATGACCATGGTTTAATCCATCAAGCCATATTTCAATTCCTTCATCTTGACCTGCTAAATCATCAGCAGTCAAAGCTACAGTACTGGAAACAGCCGTTGCCGTAGCAACATTTGCAACCATTTTCTCTACCTCATATCCTAACTTTTCAGCTAGAGGGTCGGTAGCGGGTTTTATTGTAAGCCACATAAAACCAATTATGCAGAATACGACAAACCCAATCGGTAAAACGATGTTTTTTGCCATTTTTTTATGGTTTTAGAGTTAATAAATAATCACTCAAACACCTCGGAGGGAGATGTATTATTGGGGGCATGTATTTATCATGCGAACACAAAAGAGAGTGAAAAGAACCCTTGCAGTATAGGGGAAACTACTCCCAATAGCTTGTTACAGTTCTGTTAAGATTTCATTTAACAATCTTAACCTAATCGCAATCATTTCGTGCTAGCCTAAAATTTGAAACAGGGTGAATTTAAGCGAGGAATAGATGCAACTGCCAAAACATTATGCCGCTCTAGCATTGGCTATTGTGATGAATCTTGCGAGTTTCAAAGCTTCGGCGGCTTCTCCTTGTGGTGATGACCTCCATCCGACAGAGCCTAAAGTGCTGGTTCCGCTAGATCCACAATATTGCGAAGACTTCAATGAAATGGTGAAAGACCTTAGCGTAAAGGCAGGGATTGAACCGCCAGAGGTGTTTGTTACCAGCAGGGAATCCCCTACGGGAAATTTATCGACTGCGTTTAATGGCAAGGGAGAATATTTTCTCATCGTGTCCAATCGAGATTTTGAGCTTTACGGCGATCATATTAAAGGCTTGGTTGCACATGAAATTGGCCATATTGTTTTCAGAAAGAACCACCCTAACCCAGAAGACCGCAATGACCGCAGAGCAGAAGAATGGTATGCGGATAGTATTGCTGTAACGCTTGGAGAAGGGCAAAACTTCATTTATTGTATGCACGACCACCAACATGCGGAGCAAGAAATTATGGAGTTTAATGCTCGCTCCTTTAGCGAAGTAACTCCATACGCTGAATTAGACGGTGACACAGTCGTGTTGAACTTGAAGGATAAGCTCTCATTATGAAAAATGGCTTTACCCTTCTCGAAGGGGCTTATTGTGGAATATATTAGCATAACTTTGAAAAAAATTATTTTCACGATAACATTTGCTTTATTAATGAGTGGAGCCCCCTCATATGCTTACTTACCGCCTATGCCTGAACCACCAGTTGGTCACGAAATCAGCACAGAAGATACAAAAATTATTTTACAGTATGGTTCGCAAGAATTGCAGATTCCTCGCAGCTATCTTCGAAAAGGCGTGATTGAGCCTTATGACCTAAATAGGATTGGAATTCCTATAGCCTTCACTCTGCCAGAACTAAAATCTCTAGGACAGAAATTCAAACTCGCAAATAAACTTTTCCCCTCTAATAAAAAAAAGTTCATATCTAAAAATGGACAAGAGAAATTTTTAATACATGACAAATCAGGGAAGCCTGTTTCCCAAATAATATTCCACACAGTGCAATTACATAGCCTGTCACACATCCCTGCTCAGAGAGCTTCTTACCGCAAAAAAGTAGCAGAATACAAAATCTGTGAAGCAAGCTATAATGAGAGGCGTCAAAATTATATGCAGGACTGCAAAAGTAAGAAAACACCAGGAGCGCTAACGTTGTCTTGCCTCCCGCTCGCACCCTGCCAACTTGCTTCTCCTTTCCCATTAATAACAGCTCTTGACCACAAATCTAATAAAGTGATTTGGATCACAAAAGATCTTGTAGCAATTCGAGGTAAAAGCACCACCGGATTCTCAAAAGAAATAAAAGCAGACTTAAAGAAACTTCTAAAAAGCTTTATCCATGAATCATTGCTCTAGATAGCAATGATTCCGTGACGTTCAGGAGTCTGGTGTAGAGTTCATGCTGCACGACCTACGTCGCACCTTCATCACCACCGCAGAAAGCCTTGATATATCAGCATATGCGCTAAAACGACTGGTGAACCACAAGAACAGCAATGACGTTACTTCTGGCTATATCATTATGGATACTGAGCGCCTTCGTAAGCCAATGGAGCAGATTTCAGCTTACTTCTCAAGCAAATGCGCTAACCTTGTAGAACACCAAGCAAAAGGTAAGTAAGGTCGCCCTCTGGTCGCCCGCGCAAGAATGAGGTTTGACGTAATAGCTTAATCAGTGATATGCCTTATCTGCACTCAAAGTGAGAGTGCCGGAGCGTTCAAACTCCGCCAAAGGTGGCTTGCATCAGCCGTAATGATGCTGCTTTCCGAGCCTTTAAGGCCGGAGGGCGGCAGTGTATGTCCAAGCCTCGCGGCTAAAGATTGTCGCGATCATCCTTTGGTGATTTTGAAACCTCCGGCCACCAGCTTAATGCTGGTGGTTTTGTTTTAACCAAACCGGATTAAGGAAAAAATCATGTCCACATTAACTGCTTATAACAGCTTTGACCAACATACAGAAATGCACACATTCGAAGAAATCACCAATATTATTGATTACACTGCCGTTGGTAATACCGTCACTAATTTAACTGTCTCAACCGAGCTAGGAAACACTCAAGCCTACTATGGCGCAGTAACAGTTGATTCTAATATCAATATCACAGGTGGAAATCTCACTGGCTTTTCAGAATGGGACAGCAGCGGCCAGCTTAAAGTCACCATTGATGCAGGAAGCTATGCCGCAAGCTCCTATCTCGCCTTTGAAGCCCAAGATAACGCCCTAGGCCTAATGGCAGATGTACTAAGCGGTAATGATGCCATGATAGGCTCTACAGGAAGCGATAGGCTTATGGCTTTCAGTGGTGATGACACTCTTTATGGTGGCGGCGCGGCAACGGCGGCGATTGACGGTAACGATGTTTTGTTAGGTGGCGCTGGTAGCGATACGATCTACGGAAATGCGGGAGATGATATTTTGCTAGGCGGTTCTAATTTGTTCGATTTTGCAGATGGCGGCGACACCATTTACGGTGGGTTAGGCAATGATACCATCTACGCAGGTGGCGGGAACGATGTTGTGTATGGCAATACAGGAAATGACCTTATCGCCATGACCAGTGGCAACGATACCATCACAGGTGGTACAGGAAACGATATTTTCGTCTTCATGAACAGCACCACAGGCTATCACACTATCACCGATTTTCAGCAAGGTGACACCTTGAGCATTCAAGGTCAGGACTTCAGCAGCATGCTAAATAGTGCCGTATCAGACGCTAATGGCACGTTTCTCGGCTTGAGCGGTGATAGCGGAATTGTATTGGCTGGGCTGAGCACCTTAGAACTTGATGCAGGAGATTTCTTCTTCTTTTAGAGCCCATTGTCATCTAGCTTTAACAAAATATTTACTAAGTTTGTGTTAAAGTTTAGGGATGACTTTAAATACAGAACAAGAGTATCCTATTACTCAGACTAATGGAGCAAGCGCATCTATTAGCTTAGATCAGTTTATGAGTGTTGGGCGTTATGATGGAATTTCGCACACCCCAAGCCCTGCACGTGCTCGTAAAGAAGCTTATGTTAATTTCAAAGAAATAGCCGCTCTGGTTGAGGCCGAGCCTGAAAAACTTCTGGATGAAGGAAAAATCAAAGAGCTTTTTAATAGTATAGGAGCATTCTCTGCTGCACTTTCAGAGGCAGAGGGTAATATAAGAAATGCTCAATCGGGGAGAGTGAGAAACCCTGAAGCCGCTATTCTTGCTAATGCTAGTCAAGGGCGGATGGTGCTTGATACAGTTAATGTTGCTGCATCCATCATGAACCAACAAAAGGAAATGGGAAATGAGTACGTGCAGTCTGTTGCCGGCCCTCAGATGATCATCAAATCGATGTCTAAGAAAATAGATAAGATTGCAGCTAAATACCCTAATAGAGTAGGAGAAGCGCCGATACCTGAAGCGATCGCGGTGGTGGATAAGCCGGAAAAGAAGGCCGCAGCATCAGCGGGTAAAGTCGCTTTGAAAACACCGCAAGTAGCTGGAATACAGTTAAGTCCAGAAGCTGCAGCGAGTATTGCAACTGCGGTTACTGGATTACAGCAGAAGCCGGCAGGTAAGTTTGAAGCAATAGGTGCAGAAAGACTTGCTCTCGCTGCAAAACAATCAGGACTTTCTTTTCAAGAGAAGTTGGCACTTCAGGCAGAACCAAAAAGCACAAGCGTGGCTACTGTATTTGATCGTTAAAATACGAGTTTACTATTATCAGTACTTTTAACGAGTTGATGGTAATTGTCATAAAATCTTCATATTTAACATAAGAAACAAAGCTATAATGGCAGGGCTTCCTTACTGTTCACAGTTATTGACTAAGTCACATTATAAATCAGTCACTAAAGACTAAACTATATTTGGTTTGGTCAATAACTGTTCAGTGGGGAAGCATATTTCTTCATTTCTAAATCATAAAATCATGATTAATCTTTCAAAAACTTATGCTGCTGAAACGCTTGCAGTATGCTCTATGTTAGTAATGGCATTCACTTTCTTTGGCTTAACAGAGCTCTTGCTCTTAGCTGAAAAAGATCATGTGCCCCAAATTTTATTTGGCAACACGATGCTTCTCTTATTGGCTGCTGTCATTTGGTACGCTCAGCATCATAGTTATAGAAACAGCAAGATTGCCGAATTATTAACCGCTTTTGCGATTGTTATTTTTATTACCGCCTTTGGGCTCTATTGGGTAAAGATGGATTGCCAAATCCAAACTTACAATCAAACCATCGAAGTGATGAAGGTGCTAACGCTAACCATTGCTTTATCAAACTTTGCTATGGCAATAACTATGAAAATGCTAACCAATGTGGATTCGAATAGAGCCACTAAAATAGCAATTTCTTTGCTAGTCATAGTAATTTTATCAGTAGCTTTCTCAACAAGATTACTGACTTCGCAATGGTTTGGTGGAAATTGGATTGTAAATGTTTTCGGTATTATTGGTAGCTATTTACTCATTGTACGATTGTACCAACAAAGAGAAGACGACACCCTCGAAGGCAGCTTCAAGCAAGTTAGGAGGACAATATTACCATTGTGGTAATTTGTTTTCAGAAAGAAAACATAAGAACAAGGCATTTCCTGTAATGGGGAATGCCTTTTCTTGTTTTGGATAAACGCTATATTGAGCAATTTGGTATCAAAACATGAGTATTATCCACACACAGCCTGTAACACAAAAAGATGCTGACTACTGCGATGGTACCGTAGATTTTTTTGCTAGAAGTGACTGGCTTGATTACGCAGTCTTACGTCCTTTATCGCACGTTGCTGGAAACTGGGAGTTGACTCCCGATGGCAAGTTTTACAAGGCCGAAGAAGACAGCTTAGCAGATCATCTCAATATCTTGATTGATGAAATCGCCAAAACGCACCCACCTATAAGTTATCACTATCATGAAAATAGCATAGCTTCACAACATAGAGATACAAAAGACGGTAGCGTAATATTGAGTAAAAGCAAAAATATATGGTTGGACCCTATAACCAAAAAGCCAATCTCAATTGCTCAGGTGGGGCATTACATAGAACAAAGTGCTGCAAGAGGTGTCGATGATTCGGAATTGGTAGCAGCAGCTTCTGGCCGGGTTGCAAGGTCTATAAGCTGTGACGTTAATCATTTTGACGATTTAGACCAAGGTCATTTATCCATGCTCGCTGAAATAATGTCGATAATACTGTTTATGCGCTCAGATGAACCAGCAAGATAAGCTCATATGGCAATCCTAATTTTACATGAGATTACACCCAAGCTAGAACATGGCGGCACTAAAGATTACGTCTCAACCTCTGCAGGCATTGAATTGCAAGTTCGCGCTGTCGGGGGGCGCCCGCGCAAGAATGAAGCTTGAATGCAAATAGCTTAATCAATGAAACACTTTAATCGAAAGGCGCTCTTAAAGCGTAAAGCGAATACAAAGCTCCAAAGAGAAAACGCAACATTTGTTTCCGCTTGCTATGAATTTAAGCTGCTTCAAGTTCTTTAATTCTTAAAATAAAGGCGGTTAAGCCATTGGGAATTTCTGACCTACTAGCAAGAGATCGATCCGTAATACTTGCTCGATTATATCTAATATTTTGGGGTTCACTAAAAGGTAGGCTCCCTGCTTTACGGGATGCTGCAAGAATATCTAACCACTTCAGAAAAAATGAATAAATATATTTTCCTCTATGACATTTCATAGGGTCAATGATTTTATTAAATATTTCAGGTGCTGTAGCTGTTTGTTCTGCTACAGGCTCTTCCCGCAACGGTATTAATGACAAAATTTGATTGCTATCGTATTTTTTCATGACTGAGTTAACAGTGATTTCAACAAACTTATTTAAATTATTTTCTATTCTCTCTCTATGTAAGTTATACTTAGCAGCAATAAAAAGTCTTAAATTCGCATCTGTCATTGCCTCACAGAAACTAGAACTCACACTGTTATAAAGCTTCAAAATATCCTGAACCTTCTCAGGTTCACTAGAGCATTCAAACTCATCATTCAGAATAGATTCGAGAACAATATTAGTTACAAGATAGTTTTCGAATGAGTAACCTTCTGTGCAAAAAATATTATCAGACTCATCGAAACCTCTCAGGCTGTCGTAGTAATAGTAAACAAAAAAGTAAATAGATTTATAATCTTCATTATCAGAGCTGTTAAGTATAACTTACA
>JAQXAR010000011.1 GCA_029252805.1 Rickettsiales bacterium | reverse complement strand
ATTGCTTCACCTCTTTAAAGGTCAAATCTCGGAAGATTTTTGACCTTTTTTCATGCCTAAATTCCCTTTAGGCAATCCTCCCCTATAGGGGAGACATTACTCTCTCCCTTGATGATCAGCACCGTGCCAGCCTTAGGGCATGAGTATAAAGCTAAACACACAAACCATCATTACCGGCGTCATTACATCCGTTTTGGCGCTTGTCGTGTATGAAAAAATAATCAAGGGGAATATCTAATGTCTAAACACCTAACAACCGTTGCACTTGTAGCTGCCGGCGTTGTCGCCGCTGGTTTTCTTATGAATACATTCAAAGACATTGATCTTGTGAATCAAGCGCGTAACGGCTTCGACGTTTAATCGTCGGAGTTTTTTCGCCTTTGCATAAATTTAAATAGGGAGTCCATAAAATGGCACTACATCCAGAAGTAAAACTAAGCCCATTTACACCGCCGCAAGCGGGTGAAATCACTACACTAGATGTGCAGCTAGGGCGCACCTACCGCGATATTCTAATCAAGTACACCGAATCCGGTACGCTTGTAACAGAAGCAAACATGATTTTAGCGATTGAGGAAGTTAACATTAAAGTTAACGGCAAATCAGTGCGCCGCGAAACTGCGGAATCAATCATTATGCGTCAAAAGCTCCATAAGATTCCGTATGTTGATGGATTTTTGAAGCTTGAATTTGCCGAAGAATGGGCGGAAGCTATTTTTGGACAAGAAACGCCTGCTTTCGGCACGAACAATGTTCAGAGCTTGCAAATTGACGTTAAGATTGCCACTGGCCGAACGGCTCCGGCTATTAGCGCAACCGCGCAAGTGACCGTTGAGGCGCAACCGCGCAACCTTGGTTTAATCAAGAAAGTGACAAAACACATTGTACCAGTCGCACAAGTAGGGACTCATAATTTGACTACTTTGCCGCGCCTCGAAAACATTGTGGCGATTCATTGCAAATCAGGTGACATTGATAGTTTTAAGGTTCTTGCCGAAGGTTATGAAGCGCAGGAATTGACGGTTGAAGAAAATGACGCACGAATCGAATTGACGGGCGATCTCGCTCCACAATCCGGTTGGGTAAGCATTATGTTCAACAAGACGAATCGAATTGATGACTACTTGCCTGTTTATAAACAGCGCGCAGGCGGTAACAAGGGCGAGCTGCAAAACATTGCAAGCTTGCAAATTGATTTTGAAATGTCAGCGGCCACGCCTTTCCCTATCTTTGTCGAAACGCTCTCACGTAGCGTTTAAGGCTTAGGCTAATGAAACGGCCATAGGCCACAGAAAGAGAGCATAAGCATGGAAAACGAAGAAGATTGGTGGGATGGCCTGCTAGGTGGAATTTCTGACGTTGCGGGAACGGGCGTTGATATTCTTAAATCATGGACTGATTACGAGAATTACGATTGGTATCGTGAATTTCAGACAGAGCAACAGCGCTCTTTGATTGATCCGTACGGCAACACGCCATTAACGAACGGCACGACACCATACTCGCCGCGCGATTACTGGCCTTCTACGGGCGGCGGCTTAGGCAGCAATCAAATCATCACATACGGTTTAGTGGCAGCGGGTGCAATATTGCTCATTAAAGCGCTAAAATAAAAGGGTTTTAAAATGGCAATACCGATTCCAAGTTTAACCGGTAAATCTCATGCATCGGCATCAAGTAGCGTTTATCTAGCGTCACCGTTCCAAGTGGGGAGCGGTAGCCTAGATTCACGCGCTAGCCAAGGCGCAAGCGGCGGTGGATTTCCCGCTTTGCCTGATGATATATGGCCTGCCGTGGCGCTTGCTGGCGCGGTTTTGCTCGCAGTAACATTGATTAAATAGGGGGCTAAAATGGGTTTACTAAGTTCAAGCAAATCAAGTAGCACCACGAATGTATTTGATCGGCGCATAGGTGCAACCGATAACGCAAATGTGGCGGCAGAAGGCGCGACGATCATTCAAACCGATTTAGGCGCGGTTGAGCTAGGCGCAACGGTAGCGTTGCAAAGCACGTTAAGCAGCGAGCGCAGCACCGAAAAGCTAATACGGGCAAATGAGCGTATTATAGGCGATTCATTAGATACGATTGAATTCACTTTTGATCGGAGTTTAGACACCGTAGATAACGTTTTTGATGATTCCTTAGATTTCTTAAGCAAGGGCAATAATGCCTCTTTGGGAT
>JAQXAR010000010.1 GCA_029252805.1 Rickettsiales bacterium | reverse complement strand
AGAGCATTTTAATCTGTTCTTGAAAGAATGTGAGTGGAGGTTTAATATGGGCACACCAAGTGACTTACTGGCAGACCTGAAAAAGTTGCTCAAAGAATATTATTAGGTGTCAGCCCCTTGTTTTTTCGTCGCGTGCGGTGGCAAATACGCTATGGCCTTCATCAGCCAGCATCTCGGTCAAACGCCAGCCAATGCCGCCATGTGCGCCCATGATAATGTAAGGTACTGTCATATTATCTCCTATTTCAACTATTAGGCTATCAGCATGGATGTGACGAGAGCCTTTCGGTTAGATTAACTCCGTGTAATAAGGGCTACGCATCAGCCGGCTTTAACGATTTGAATGCTTCTAATGCACGATTGCGGGAAGCTTTTAAATCGACGATGGGTTTTGGGTAATTTTCACCAAGCACAACGTCAGCACCTTGCAATACTGCGTCGGGTGCTTCCCAAGGATTGAACAGATATTTATCAGACAATTCTCTTAACTCTGGCACAAAATGGCGTGTATATTCGCCTTGTGAGTCAAACTTTTGCCCTTGGGTAACGGGGTTGAAAATACGAAAATAGGGCGCGGCATCTGCCCCACAACCAGCGATCCATTGCCAACCCGCACTATTGCTGGCGAGGTCAGCATCGACTAAGCAATCCCAGAACCAACGCTCGCCATGATGCCAATGTAGCAGCAAGTTCTTCACGAGAAACGATCCGACAATCATTCGCACTCGATTATGCATCAAACCCGTTTGCCAAAGTTCACGCATTCCGGCATCAACAATCGGAATGCCCGTTTGACCGTGCTGCCAAGCTTTTAAGGCTTCCGCATCCTCGCGCCAAGGGAAAGCATCGAATTTAGATTGCAGGTTTTTGCGAGGCAAGCTTGGGTTATGATACAGCTGAGAGTATGAAAACTCTCTCCAACCGAGTTCCGTACAAAAATGATCAATATTTACACCTTCACCACGAGCAATGGCCGCATGCCATATTTGATTGGAAGAAATATTACCAAAATGCAGATAGGGTGACAAACGTGACACATAAGGCTTTGCGGGAAGGTTGCGCCCTTCTTTATAGTCATCCAACCCTTCATCAAAGAAGGTATATAGCCTGTCGATAGCTCCAGTTTCGCCAACCTCCCAATGAGGCTCCAGCTGCTTATCCCAGCGAATCTTAGGCAGCAAATCGAGTGACGTGAGATCGCACGATACTGCCTCATCTTTCACATATTCAAGCGTCTTAGGGGCGGGCAATGGTTCGCGTGGTGCCGCCGCGTTAAGGCACCCTCTGCGATAAAATGGGGTGAACACTTTATAGGGTGTTCCATCATTCTTTTTAATATCCCAAGGCTCCCACAATAATGATCCATTAAAGCTCTGAACCTCAACTCCTTTTTCAGCAAGCTTTTGCTTGATATGCTTATCGCGCGCAATACGCCAAGGCTCATAGCAGCGGTTCCAATAA
Source organism: Rickettsiales bacterium (assembly GCA_029252805.1). NCBI lineage: Bacteria > Pseudomonadati > Pseudomonadota > Alphaproteobacteria > Rickettsiales > Rickettsiales bacterium. The sequence goes on along the minus strand of JAQXAR010000010.1, from coordinate 9,326 downwards.
ACGCCCTGTATATCGTGATGTTCCCCGATCTTTTCGAGTATCTCCAACGGATCACCACGATAGAGTGATAGCGTGCCACCAAGAGACTCGTTCAATGATTGCAGCGAATAATGCAGCCACCAGCGACTGGCAGCACCCATCGCATAATCCCCTGCATTTTCATCATCCAGAATATAAATAGGAAGCACGGTGCCTTGCTTGGCGGCTTCTATGAGCGCTGGATTATCCGATAATCGCAAATCTTGCCTGAACCACATCAAGCTTATCGGCTTCTTGCTCATAACTGTTCTTTCAGTTTATCGGCTAAATGCATAGCGCTGGTAAATCCGGCCTCCACGCGGCCTTGAATGCACCAGTCTCCGCAAGCCGCCAGTTGATTCTCTGCATCCAACAATGATGGCTCTCCATCTTGTTTGCCAATATTCGCATAACGCCACCCATGCAGGGCAATGTGGTCAGCCTGACTCACATCATGGCCAATCACCTTCGAGACTGCGCTACATAGATAATCTTGCACCTCTGCACGATCATCATCCAAATGCTTCTCTGCCCAATCATTGGTGGAATTGATGAGTAAAGAGTAACCCGCTGGTCGCCCCGGTTTGCTGCTATTAACAGATATCCAGCTGATATCAGCATGCATCACCAAGGCTGCATCCCACGACAAGGGGAGCGGTTCGGCAAAGCCTAACATGAGCGAAAAGCAGCCGGACATTCTGGTTTTCTGTAATGCTGTATGATGCGTGAATATTTCGGGCAGTAATGCTGTGGACTGCACGGGTGGAGCCGTCGAAATCACCCAGTCGAAGCAGCCTTGTGCGCCCCCTGCATCATCTTTTAGGCACCACTCGTCAGCCTTTTTCTCTATTGTTGCGACAGGAGTTTGCAGATTGATAGTGAGCCCTTCAGCAAGATGCTTAGCGATCTGGTTCATCTTAGGCATTCCTACATAATGCGGATAGTTCTCATCCCACTGACGCTCACCAGTAATGACATTACGATCTATCTCTACAAACCGCGGGGTCCAGTGCGCCACAACCCCTTGCGAAATGAGGGGTTGAAGAAACTCCTGAAAGGCTGCTGTCTTGGCCGTAAAAAACTGCGCACCATGGTCAAACTGATACGTATCCGCATAGCGTGTCGACATCCGCCCGCTTACGCCGCGCGCTTTCTCAAAAACAGTAACATCTGCAAAAGCGGAAAGCTCCTTTGCCAGCACCAAGCCTGAGAAACCCGCCCCAATAATAGCGATTTTACTCATAGCGTTACTCCTGTCTCAATCAATTTGAGAGTCACTAAGAGCATAACATTAGCGCCTATATTTGACATATTACTGATCTTTCCTTATCTCACGCTGCCGCATCGGCATCGCATCAATCATGCTAAAGAGCTCGGGCATTGAAAGAGCAGTATTCTGACGGTGCTTTTCTTCACCATCTTTACCAAGCAAAATGATAGTAAAGCCATTTTCACGAACGTTGAAATAATCATAGAACCGCGATGTTCCAAGGTGAGCCTTGCTCTTGCCTTCAACGGATACTTCTTGGTTAACAATAAAAGACCACACCACTAGGTCACGTTCCTTCATGCCAGCAACACTCTCTGTGAGAGAGAATTGTTGGCTTGCGTAATGTTCATTTTCAGCAGAGTCCGAGAAAACCAGCAAAACACGCTTTTCCCAGAGATACTTCTCCATGAGCTCAGCAACCCCCTGCTGACTGCATGCGGTAAAGCCCAACAGAAGAATCAAACATAAAACGAGCCGTTTACTGTATCGCATGGGACTTCAATGCCTCCAGCGATACATAATCAAGTGCTTTTTCGTGGGTTGCTTCGAGCTTTACTGGCGGAGCCACGCCAGCAAGATACGCCTCACGCCATCGCAAGGCGCATAAGCACCAACCATCGCCGGGCTCTAACCCCGGAAAGCCATATTCGGGCATAGGAGAGCTTAAATTATTGCCTCGTTTGCGAGTAAAATCGAGAAACTCTTGCGTTACCAACGCGCAAATCACATGCGTTCCCGCATCATGCTTATTGGTATGGCAAAACCCATCACGAAAGAACCCTGTCATAGGGTCAGCACAACAAGACTCAAGCGCGCCACCCAACACATTTTTGGCATCAAATTTCATTATATTACCCTATCTGTCTCTGCGCTGATTTGGCAATGCTCTAACCGAGAAAAGCGCCATTCAGCAAAATGCTGATAACAAAAACCTACAAGCGGCTTTATAGCAGGTAAAGATACGAACTTCGCTAATATCCACCAATAAGGAAGGTATCTCCATATCTGAACAAAGCCATCCACACCGATATGCATCCTGCCATGTGTATCTTCTACATGCAGTGCTTTCAGGCCATCAGATACAGATAGCCCTTTGCAACAAAATCATCCGCCTTCTGCGTAACATCTACCCATAGAAAAACACCAACCGGCGCGATACGCTGATAGTAGCGTATCTCCTTGTTGCATAGTCCGCATTTTCCATCGTAATAAACTGTTAGCATCGACATCTCCTGAACTTAAAATACTGGCCGAGACGAAAGATGGTAGTTACATATTGGTAATGTCGCCCTATCGGTATGCCCGTAATTCTATTACTCGTCACTTCTCAGATGACAAAAAGACTACCGCGGTAGAATTGCCCCTCCGCCCCGCAGAAACCCTATCAAAAGAGGCTCGTATTATACCGACAAAATGGGTATAGTCTTTTTGACATGACCATAGCTGCATATATACGGGTTTCGACCCACGGCCAGAAGACGGATAGTCAGAAGGCTGAAATCACAAAATGGATAAAAGCGCATGGGTTCGATCCAGATGAGGTACGTTGGTTTGTGGATAGAGAAAGCGGAGCCCATCTCAGCCGATCTGGTTTCAATGAACTGGCGGAAGCTATCTTTGCCGGAGAAGTTAAAACCATCATCATCTACAAATTAGACCGTATTGCCCGCTCGTTGGTCGATGGAATCAACACCATCACGAAATGGGTGGATGCCGGAGTAAGGGTGGTATCCGTCACCCAGCAAATTGACCTTTCCGGCACCGTCGGGCGAATGGTGGCCAGCGTCTTATTTGCAATAGCAGAAATTGAACGAGAACAAACCCGCGAACGTCAAGCTGCAGGTATCGAAGTTGCCAAAGCTAAAGGTATTTACAAAGGCCGGAAGAAGGGCACGACTAAGGCAAAACCCAAACGGGCAAAGGAATTACAGGCACAGGGCTTAAAGCCGCCGGAAATTGCCAAGGCACTTGGGATTACGGATAGAACTGTGTTTCGCTACTTATCAAGTTGATCGCAATCATAATTGAGGATGATTCTGGCCTCTTCTTCAAATTGCAGCCGCTCTTTCTTTCTACGCTCCATTTCGTCTTTCACGACTTTTGGTATGTCATAGCCCTTAGTAAGTCCGAAGTGGCCTTCATGCGGATTTAAGGGGTTTCGATTCGACCATTGTAGGCGATAGGCATCATATTTTTCAAATAAACGATCACTCATTATTTTTTCCTTCTTTTTGTTAAGCGCCAGCTCTTAAATGGTACCAAATTTTAGGGTGTACTCCAATATAAAAAGACAGTGATGATGACTCTTAGCGGCAATCAGCCAGTATCGTTCGCTCGCGCTAAACATTCTGAAAGCGGCCAGAAATAGCTCAGTTAAAATCCCATTGCTGAGGGGGCAACCACTTCCCGCGATTATACCTCACTGATTGACGGCCTTCTGGAAATATAACGGTGGTTAGCTCTTCAACTTCACCGGTTTCTTTGTTTTGCACCACCATGAAGCAATTATATTCGCTTATGGCATAATGCTCCGCATAGGCTCTGACCTCTTCGCAAGGGATAGGGGTTGCTTTCAGCTTCATTAGCCTGCCTTCTAAATCGCGCTTATGTTTTTTTAGGTATTCTTTCATCCACCGCCTTACAGAGGATTCACTTGCGCCGGAGAATTGCTTGATTTTCTTATAGCTATCTCCCTTTAATCGCATCTCAGCAACGGCCTCTTTTACCGACCCGTCATAGAGATATTCATCATTTGCGAACTGATAATGACGCTTACACCCTTTGCAGTGGTAGCGCTGAGTATTTCCTATAAACCCAGCCTTAATAAGATTTTCATCTCCGCAATAACGGCATTCTATCATCGTAAATCTCCTGCGTTTATTATACCAAAGCAGGCGGCTCCAACCAACGATAATGTGACCGATTTCCAAATTTAATAGCGAGCTAAAGCCTCCTAACCCATTAATCTATAATATGTTAAAATCATTGTGCGTTGGAAACGTAATAGAGATGATAATTGGTAAAAACGATATCGTGACCGCTTTTTCAATAGCAAGGCATACGGGAACGGTTTTGCCCATGAAACAATAAAGCGTTGAAACCACCCATGATGGTTTAACTCGAAAAGCTCTCTACTTGCCTAATCTTCTCAACTGTGTATCCTCTGCCTTGCGTAGTTAATATGAAACTGCGCGGGGCTTTACAACCTCTCAACTTCAGACGGTTAGTATCCGTCATAATACTCCCGGATTCCTCTTTTAGAGTGTCTGGGAGCCGCTGGTGTATGTCCAAGGGTTTCCCTAAAGACCAGCGGGAATCTTCTTCTGAAGTTGGATTTTGTAAACTCCCAGACTGTCCGTCCGCAAGGGCTGGCAGTTTTTTGTTGAACCACAAGAGGAGAGCTAAACCGTGAACCCGATTACCAAAATGATAATAGCCACTACCGCATTAGCGCTAGGTGGCTGCAATATGATACCGCCGATGACGAGCCAGCATATGATGATGCAGTCGGGGATGGTGGAGACACTGCCCGCTAATCCAAAATATGATAACCGCATCACGCTAGGAGAAGTGACGATAGCGGATAGCGCCAAAGGAAGTTTTGCCGCAGGCGTTATCACACCGCCCGCTTTGCGTGAGGCTATTTTAAACGGCATTACCAATTCCGGCTTTTACAATCGTGGTAAAGACTCTGCCCGCTATCTGCTTACTGCCCGTTTAGAGCGCATTGAGCAGGATATATTAGGTTGGGAGATGTCAGCCATTGCCAGCATCCATTACCGCCTTACACAGCAATCTAATGGCAAAGAGGTTTATGCCGAAACCGTCTCCATCCCCGCAACTCTGTCTATGGGGGATGTCTTTGATGGACACATGCGGGCAAGGCTAGTGACAGGTAAAGCCATTTCCGAAAATATCACCCATTTTATCCGCACCCTCAGCACTCTCAACTAATCCATAAGGAATGATACCATGAAAAAACGACAAATGATTTTACCGCTCTGCACCAGCTTACTCCTCCTTGCAGGCTGTGCCACCCCACAAGGCATGAGCCAATATAAATATGATGAGGTAGGGCGCAGTACCATTGTGGTATTTGGTACCGTAATTACTTCCCGCAATGTGGGCATTACAGGCAAGAATACGGGCGCAGGGGCTGCCATCGGTGGTGCAGTTGGTGCAGGCGCAGGTTCTTATGTTGGTGGCGGCTCAGGGCAGATATGGGCGGCAGGTGCAGGCTTACTGGTTGGAGCCGTAGCAGGTGCAGCGGCAGAGCAAGCAGCGGCGAATAAAGTCGGTGTTGAATATGTCGTCACTACCGAGAAAGGCAAAACCATGACCATTGTGCAGAATATGAACCAAGGGGATTATCTCATCCCCAAAGGCTCACGGGTGATGGTGCAGACTAGCGGCTCCTACCAGCGCGTACTCCCCGCCGATGACCTGCCAGAAGCCATCAAGCGCCCCAAAGGCATCAAGATGATAGATTAGGGGGACGGAGCCTAGAGGGTACTCCAAAGCATAGAGAGGGAGTCGGTTCGGTTAAAGCGTCCAGAAGTGATGATTTTTGAGTTAATCATCTGATAAATCAGCCGGACGTGGCACTGAAAGGCTTTCGTCATTAGTTGCCAAGTCCATACGCTGCACGAGATGATGAAAGCGAGGGTGTAATCGATAAGTTCGGCTATCTTGTCGTTGTGCAATTCGGAATGTTGCCCAAACTTGACTCTCTTCTAATGCAGCAACTTTACGACGGTAAGTCCGCATTGCTTCTCTTTGAGTACTCCAATGGGAATATCAGGATAACACCCAGCATAAGCTAATCAGCGATATCATACCCCACGTTTACGAGGATACGGTGGCAGAACCTGAATATGCTATATTCTCGAAGGGTAGAAAAATCAGCAACTACAAACATTCCCTAAGAATGAAAATCGGCAAACATCACGTAAACATCCATAGCAAGCCTGAGAGCATCCGCATTGAGTATAATCCTGCACGACTATCCGCAGAGGAGCGCACAGAAATGGCGCAGCAGATTTTCTACCACTTCTTCACGTCAGACCATGAGGCCTTCGCTAACTTCACTATGAATGCAGTCATCAACCGAATCGACATCGCCATTGATATACTGAATGTTGGAATCAACCGCCTAGCCCATCGCGTCACCACGAATGCCCGTAAAGCCACTTTCCTATGCAAGAAGCGCCATACTGGAGAAACCTACTACTATGGCGCACGCACAGCCCAAAGACAGGTTAATATCTATGATAAGCTATCTCAATCGGCGAATAAGAAGGCCCTCATAAAGGACCACATCGCTAAATTTCTACCATGACCAGTATGAGGCGGTAACAAGGGTGGAGTTTCGTGAGAAAATGAAATCAAGTGGGAATGGACATATTATCGGTACATTGTCAGATAATAACTTGGGGAAGGGCATCGAACGGCTGAAACTCTATGACTTTGAGAAGTTCAAGCAGCACTTCGATGAGTCGGAACATCCAAACCTCAAATTATTTTGGCAGCTCTATCAGCATACTTACCCCGACAACACTTATGAGACTGCTGCTATTCTTGCGGACATGAAAAAATATGAAACCGCAATGGAATATACCCCCAATGGTCAAGCCAATAGCTTCTTAGTCTAATTAGGAGTCGAACCCGCCACCAAAACAAGCCGCTCGCTCACCTTGCCTCCCATCAATAGCATGAAGCTGTAATAGGCTGTAGCGGCATAACTAGACAGAATAGACCCTTTGCTATAGCGATAGCCTTCTCGATAGATGCTTTTGAGCATCTTCCGCAAGTGGCCACCACATTGATGGCATAGAGGCTTCCTCATCGGTCGCTTGATAGGCGTAACCTCCAACGCTCTCGGAGATGGCTACGATGCGTTTTGGCTCGGAGGGGATAGAGCACCCATTCGGTCTTTCGTGCCAACCCAATACCCATAGAGAGCTTGGGCGAAGGAATAGGCGCCTTATTGCCCGTATCCGGGTCAATGAAGGTACATTGTACTGCCGTAAGGGGGGGGGGTACTGAAAATATCAACTATGCATAAAATTCTTCTGGTAGACTTCACACAATGAGGTAGTCTGCTGCAATAGCAGCTTAAATAATTAACATTGAGGAAGCAAAAGAAATGAATATCAAAAAACTAATAACCTTTAGTGCCGCGATCGCAGCCTTTTCAACAATGAGCGCACCGGCTTTGGCCGAGGGCGATCTCGTCTTTATGCACAATGCCAGCCCATATCAGGTGTGGACTGACTTAAAAGCGTGCCAAAACGATGTGAAAAAGAGTGGGCACAAGTGCGGATTTTTCTCTAGCGGTCGATCTAACAATTGCGATAGCACTTTTTTATACTCATTTGAAATGCCTAACAACATCGCAAGAGACCGCTGGGAGCGCAAAGAAGATGTCGTTTTGTACGCTAATGACGGCTCTAACAGAAAAGTATGCACCTACATGCATTAATTCTGAATACGACACGTATTATAGCGCCTTCTCGAACGTGGTTGATTAATCCGTTAGGGGAAGCGTTCTGCGTTTAGGGTTTAACCAGAAAAATACGTGAAGTTGATATAGCCAATGAGTGCAGCTACGCCGAGCACTGCTGCAATAAGAAGAATGGGCGCTAAAAACCCAACAATGAACCCTAGTTTCTCCAACCCAATAATAAGGCGCATTCCAATATGTTTAGTATTGGTAATGGGGACGTCTTGCGGTTCTGTTGAAGTTTTAAGGATAGGGTTTTTAAAGTGTTTGCTTAGCGCTAACCCAATGACAGTTATATTCCCTATCAAGCACCCATACCTTACGAGCTTGTTTAAAGGATTTATTAACACCTTGTAATGCATACTGAAACAGCAATCATGACTCGGAAGAACCTACTTATTTATGTCTATTACGGTTACAGAGCTTGGAAAGAGAAATGTCGATGGCGTTGCCGGCGATGAATATGTGTGGAAAATCGTCAATGGTTTTGCAAGCGACGTTACCTACACATGGACAGCCGTAGGCGGTGAAACCGGCAGTATCACGCTGATCGCAGGGGCCGAAACCCTGCTCTACACTAATACACTCGATGATATTACGCTGACCGATGGTGGAACTACCGTTGCAACGGGAACGTATGTTGATCAAGTTTTAGGAACTTATAGCGCAGGTAACGCCGCAAACGTAATATACGGCCATGAAGGTAATGACCGTATCTCAGGGCAAGGCGGAAGTGATTATATTTCAACGGGTGTAGGCAATGATGTTATCTATGGTGGAAGCGGCGACGATACGATTATCGGAGGCCTTGGTCGCGATTATATGAGGGGCGATGCGGGTACCGATCTATTCATCATCGGAGTCGAGGCAAACCAATATGATGTTATCAATTCATTTGCTCCCGCTACGACGACAGATAAGGTCGACTTAACTGCATTTAGTGACCTGTATTTCGATAGTCATGTGACGCAAGTGGGCGCGCATGTTTATGTGGAGCTGGGGAATGGCCAGCAGTTACGGTTTTATAATCTAAACCGTGATGATTTCACGGTGGATCACTTTATTGGTATGAATGCAGGGGCGGACCCTAATGGTGGACCGACTGTCTTTGATGATGTGCTGACTGGCACAGGTGTGGCGGATGTCATTGATGCTCTTGCGGGTGATGACCTCGTAAACGCTTCGAGTGGTAACGATAGTATTCTGGGGGGCGATGGTGAAGATACACTGAATGGTGGTAACGAGAATGACACCTTGCGGGGCGGTGATGATAATGACACCTTAAATGGCGATTCCGGCAATGATAGTCTTTATGGCGGCAATCAGAATGACACCATTAATGGAGGCGCTGGTGATGATCGTCTTTATGGCGATAATAATAATGATGTTCTCGATGGTGGCGCAGGCAATGACATCATCTACGGGGGCAATGGCGACGATACGATTATCGGAGGCCTTGGTCGCGATTATATGAGGGGCGATGCGGGTACCGATCTATTCATCATCGGAGTCGAGGCAAACCAATATGATGTTATC
>JAQXAR010000009.1 GCA_029252805.1 Rickettsiales bacterium | reverse complement strand
CGTAGAACCCGCAATGAAATATTTTATCAACTCTAACTGCTTATTTCTCGATAACTTACAATGCTTTATATACATCAATAACTCCTAACAATTTAAATGTTAGGTGTCAGCCCCTAAATAATTCTTGAACAAGGTGGAGTAACCTTTGCTAAATTAAAACAAAGAGAGCTTGCTTGCACGCCAAACGAAAGTGCTTCTATTGCCGCAAAAGTTTTTCCAGAATTCGAAAACCCTCTACCAGAAATGCCATTCGGGGACGTTGAAAAAGCTAAAAAACAGCCTACTGGCGTTCAAGTAACCCGCTAAACCACACTAAAACCAAAAACGACCGCTTCACCTTCAAGTTCCTGCTCGAAGCGGTGTTTTGCATCGACATCAGTAAGCTCTAGTGAAGTGGCCAGCACTTGGTCGGAGATATAGGCTTTATTGGCTTCAATAGCCGCAGCCACTGCGCCCGATGCCTGCACTTGCAGCGCGATACGGTTACTCACATGTAGATCGGCATTCTTGCGGGCTTCTTGTACCATGCGTACAAAATCACGCGATAGGCCTTCGGCGGCAAGTTCTGGAGTTATATTTAAATCCAAAACCACAAGCGCATCATTAGTCAAGAGCGCGGCTGCACCCTTCACGCCATTTTTCGGCTGAAGTTGGAGAGTATATTCTTGCGGCAAGAGTGTTTCGCCTTCAACAATTAAATCACCGTCTTTAAGCTCCCACTTGCCTTGCTTGGATGCCGGAATAATTTGCTTCATCTTTGCAGGCAAACGCTTGCCTAAAATTTGATTATTTAATTTCAAATTATAATCGGCATATTCAGTGATATTCGCCACTTCTTTAAGTTCCGCATCCTTCACATTTACCTCGCCCATAAGAGTCGGTAAATACGGCGCGAAATCAGAGATCGTACCGGTTGGTGCAATAAGCGTAAGCTTCCCAAGCGGCTGACGCACACGAATATTCTCAGCCGAACGGATAGAAAGCGCCACATTGCACGCATCACGCACCCGCTCCATATCAGCAATTAAATCCATCTCTTTCGGAAGCATGGAAACATCGGGGAAATCTTGAAGATGAAGGGACATTATAGGCCTCGTTTCTTAGTTTGATAATATTCATAAATGCAAAAACCAATAGGCAGCATTAGCCCAAAAGCGCCATCAAAGCTTTGTTTATGCATAAAAGATGCAACGGTAATGATCGAAATAGAAATGCCTAATATTTTATAACTCTCAGAGCTAAAATAGCGTAGCCTTAGAGCGTTAAAGCCAAATAGGAAAATGCCTAGCCCTCCCACTAACATACCAATCCATAATGTTGTTTCAGAGTTGTACACTTCAATTTCTTGATACTGTAAAAGGTAAAAATATAAATATATTATGGAAAAATAAAGCATCATCAACCCTGCGATAATAATCATAGGGCCTAGGATAAATGCTTTAATCTTCTGGTATTTGGGTTCGTAACCCAGCTCTCGTGCCTTTTTGAGCCTTTCGAAGTACTTATTCATTAAGCCACTAGCCCGCTATAAATCTCTTCACAGGTAAGCGGTAGTAACGGCGCCGCTGCTTTGCACATCGTCACCATGACGGAATATAATGTGTTATAAGCTTGCATGTCCGTTCCGGTATTACTTTCATTCCAAAAACGCTCTTTATTACGGCGGATATACCAATTATTTAAAACCTCAAAAAATTCAGATACGGCGCCACAGGCTGATGGGGTATCATAGGCATCTAAACCGGCTTCAATTTTCTCGACCGCTTCACGACATTTTGCCAAAATATAACGATCCATTAAATGGGTCGAATCGGTATTAAATTCTGCCGTTACGCCATCCGCATTCGCATAGAGTGTAAAGAAATTATAGGCGTTCCAAATCGGTTTAATATGCAGGCGCACGACGTCGCGAATAAATTTACCTTCTGGGTCAACGGATAAATCATGCCCGCGCATGACCGGCGAATCCATCATCAACCAACGCAACGCATCGGCACCAAACTGGTCAATCACTTCGAGTGGATTCTTATAGTTTTTCAGACGCTTGGAATATTTTAATCCCGTTTCAGAATCTAAAACTACGCCATGGCAAATACAGTTTTTAAACGGTGGTTTATCGAATAAAGCCGTCGCCAACATAATCATCGTATTAAACCAACCGCGCGTTTGGCCAACATATTCGGTAATAAAATCAGCCGGGAAATGCGTGTCGAACCATTCTTTATTCTCAAACGGATAATGCACTTGCGCAAACGGCATCGAGCCACTCTCAAACCAGCAATCAAATACATCCGCTACACGGCGCAATGTATAGTCTGGGTTGGTCGGATCCGGCTTGGTGAGTTCATCAATATAAGGGCGGTGGAGGTCTTTGACGGGCACGCCAAAAAACGCTTCCAGCTCAGCAATAGAGCCAAACACATAAAGCTCATCATTCTCTGGATTGTCAGACTGCCAAATCGGAATCGGTGTACCCCAAAAACGGTTACGCGAGATGCTCCAATCCGGCGCAGTCCCTAACATATGCGCCATTTGACCATCGCCAATATGATCAGGAATCCAATTAATTTCTTTATTTAATTCCACCGCGCGATCACGAATTTTCGTCACCTCAACATACCAACTCGGCATCGCACGATAAATCAGCGGCGTATCAGTACGCCAGCAATGCGGGTAATTATGATTATAATCCTCTTGTTTGACCAAAGCGCCGGTCATTTTTAACCAGTTAATAATACGCAAATTGGCGAGGCCATATTTCTCAAGCTGCTCCGGTGTGTAAGGCTCTGCTTCGCACTGACCCGAGGTTTGAGCGATCACGTTAAGACCGGCCAATTTAATCGGCGTATCGCCTTCAATATCGAACATCTCTTCGGTGTAGCGGCCTTTTTCATCGACGGGCACGGTGACTTCAATACCATTCTCAGCACAAACACGTTGATCATCTTCACCAAAGCCCGGTGCCATATGCACGATACCCGTGCCCGAGCCTTCTTCGATAAAGCTAGAGCCATCCAACACGCGGAACGCATTCAGGTGATCGGCGAAATAGGGGAAGAGGGGTTCGTAAGAATTACCAATTAAATCAGCACCTTTTAACGTACCCACAATTTCTTGCGCATCATATTGCGAGATAAGGCAATCGCCACCCACGATTTCGCAATTATATTCCATCTCTGCACTAGCAGCCAAGGCCAAGTTACTCGGCAAAGTCCATGGAGTCGTCGTCCAAGCGAGGAGGTAATAGTTCTCTGCTTCCGGCGCGCCATTGGGGCGAGTTTTTAGCTTAAACTTCACCGTCACGGCTTTATCGGTGCGGTTGCGGTAGCTGTTATCTAGCTTCGTCTCAAAGTTTGAAAGCGGGGTTTCGGCGGCCCAGCTATAGGGCATTACGCGGTGAGACTGATAAATTAAGCCCTTTTTATGCAGCTCTTTGAAGGCCCAAATGACGGATTCCATAAAAGGCGTATCCATCGTTTTATAATCGCCTTGGAAATCAACCCAACGCGCTTGGCGATCGACATAGGTCTCCCAATCACCAGCATATTTCATGACGGAGCTGCGGCAATGTTCGTTAAATTTATCGATTCCAAATTCTTCAATCGCTTTGCGCCCGGAAATTTTTAACTCTTTTTCAGCGCCCATTTCTGCGGGCAATCCGTGGCAATCCCACCCGAAGCGCCGCTCAACACGTTTGCCTTTCATCGTCTGGTAGCGGGCAAAACTATCTTTCACATAACCGGTCAATAAATGGCCGTAATGCGGCAACCCGTTAGCAAAAGGAGGGCCGTCATAGAATACGAATTCTGCCGCGTTTGAACGATTATCAATCGAGTTCTGAAACGCGTTTGACGCCTTCCATCCTGAGAGGATTTTCTCTTCAATTTTCGCGAAATCGGGGTTAGCTTCTACGGTCGGATAAGCGCCTATGGGCTTGGATTTAAGTGCGGATTCTGTCATAAGCTCATTAACTAACAGACAAGGTGGAAAATGCAAGAAACCAAGCGACTCTTAGAGATTATGGCTAAACTGCGTGATCCTAATGGCGGCTGCCCATGGGATGTTGAGCAAAATTTCGCCACCATCGCACCTTATACGCTGGAAGAAGCCTATGAAGTGGCCGATGCGATTGAGCGCGACGATATGACGGCGCTTAAAGAGGAGTTAGGCGATCTATTGCTGCAAGTTGTTTTCCATTCCCAAATGGCCGAAGAAGCAGGCTTATTCAATTTTGAACAAGTCGCTGCGGGCATTAATGAGAAGATGATATCGCGCCACCCGCATGTATTTGGTGAACAAACCGGCATTAAAAGCGCCGACGACCAAGTGGATAATTGGGATGCGATAAAAGCCGAAGAAAAGAAATCCAAAGGCCATATTTCGGTGATGGATGATATTCCGGTGAGCTTCCCTGCCCTACTACGGGCACAAAAGCTCGGCAAAAAAGCCAGCAAACAAGGGTTCGATTGGCCCGAACTCGCCCCTGTATTCGATAAAGTGCAGGAAGAGATTGCCGAGTTAAACGAGGCTATCGCCAATAAAGACGAGGCGAATATTGAAGAAGAGTTAGGTGACCTGCTCTTTGCCGTCGTCAATGTCGCACGCCATGTGAAAGTCGATGCCGAAACCGCCCTTCGCAAAGCCAACACTAAATTCGAAAAACGCTTCCGTTTAATCGAACCCGATATTACGGATGATTCAACGTTAGAAGAAATGGAAGCACTTTGGGTAGAGGCGAAGAAAGCCTCTTAGGCGTCATAGCCCGACTTGTTCAGGTATCCATGGATTACCCGCATAAAGCGGGTAATGACGGATGTGAAAATTTAGGAGTAATAGTCCGCCAGAGGTTGCTGTCTCGCCTAGTTATTTGAGCCTATAATTAAGGTTTACCTGCTACCCTCACAATCCGGAAGTGGCTTTCTTTCGCTTCGCGTCGATTATTTTGTCACCTACCGCGCCTCGCAATAACGAATATCAATTATGAAGATTTGATGACAATGGCTCGCCAGAGATTGCTCTCTCTACATCTCTGCTATTTTCATGACTAATTTTTGTGCTTAAAGATTTTGTCTAAATATTATTTTTTAAAAGTATTTTGTATCCAACCGGATACCACCAGATTTGTAATCAAACCATCATCATATTATGAAAAGTTTTCTTGCTATCGGCGCCGTTTTAATCGCGTTGTTATATGGCGTTGAGCTGTATAATGACATTTCCGGGAAAAACATATTCCCCGAAAATTACCAAGCATTCTTTCACGTGCTTTGCATCGCTTTTTGGTCCAGCGCTGCTACCTATTGGTACACCGAAAAGAAAAAGAATGACGAACAATAATTTAAAAATTCCCCATGGAAACCTTTCCATAGGGAATTTTTTTGTCTTAATTTCCGCGGACGTTTTCTAGGTTTTCCCAAGCGCGTTCGTAGAAGGTGCTACTGCCGGACAGTGCGGAATTTAGATAGGCTTTTGCCAATTTATCGTCACCGGCTAGTTGCGCATAGAAGCCCAAGTTATTCTGCAATGCCGCGCCGTTTAAATGACGACCGGCCACCTGCTCTGCTCGCACTGTATCGCCCGAAAGGCCTAATACGAGTGCCAAGTTTAAATCAATTCTCTGACGCTCCAATGATTTCGTCTTTACGCGACCACTCGCACGATTAAGCGTTTGGGCTGCTCGCACATAATCGCCGTTCAGCGCCAAGGTTAGCCCCACATTATTTAAGACCGTCGGATGATCTGGTTGGGCCGCGAGCGCCGCATCGAAATAAGAGATCGCCTCATTCGGCATGGATTTCGCGACGAATAAAAGACCCACACCATTAAGCGCGCGCCAGCGACTGCGATCCAATTGTATGACCGTCTCTAGAATAGTACTAGCAGTCCCAAAATCTCCCTTGGTGATAAGCGCTAGCCCTTTGCCTTCCAGCGCGCCTACATGACGCGAACTACGTTTCAAGATAGCATCATAACCGGAAATCGCTTTTTCTACCTGATCGGTACGGCGTAAATTATCAGCATAGCCCAATTGATAGTCTAAATTATCCGGATATTTATCTGATAGTTGCTGATAGAATTGCATCGCACGATTATAATCTTTGGCATCTTCCGCCTGCGTGGCGCTTACCATTAATGCATCATTCACACCGCTTACTTCAGGCCCACTTGTGGTTAAGGCTTCCAAGATAGAAAGCGCGCTTCTATTGCCCATTTGCGATTTCGGACGAGCATCGCAAGCCGCAAGCCCTGCCAAAAGGATGGTGGAAGCGAGAATGCGGGAAAATGTTTGTAATTTCATCCCCAATTAGTATAAGGATGCGCAGCCAAGTGCAAAACAAATGACGGGCAATATGGATTCAGAAGCAAAAAAGAATAATAAGGCGTCTCATTTCTCTCAACGCAATCTTTTGGGAATTGAAGGCTTAAGCGCTTCCGATATTGAAACCATTCTAGACACGGCAGAAGAATACGTCATTCGTAACAAGCAGGGCGATAAGAAGCACCCTATTTTGCGTGGCCGCACGGTGATCAACCTTTTCTTCGAGAATTCAACACGCACTCGCACAAGCTTTGAGCTCGCCGGCAAACGCCTAGGCGCCGATGTGATTAATATGTCGGTCGCTACCAGCGCCGTGAAAAAGGGTGAAACGCTGATCGATACCGCCATGACGCTCAATGCCATGTGCCCCGATTATGTCGTCGTTCGCCACGGCGAATCAGGCGCGGTGCATTTACTGGCTGAAAAAGTCGAAGGTGCAGTGATCAACGCCGGTGACGGAAGCCATGAACATCCAACGCAAGCGCTGCTCGATGCACTGACGATCCGCCGTCACAAAGGTACGTTAAAAGGCCTAAGAGTCGCGATTTGCGGCGATATCGTCAATAGCCGTGTGGCACGCTCTAACATCCTGCTTCTCAATACGATGGGGGCTGAAGTGCGCATGATTGCACCGTCCACCCTGATGCCAACCGCACCCGAAACGCTCGGGGCAACGCCTTATTATAATCTCGAAGATGGCATTAAAGATTGCGACATTGTGATGATGCTGCGTATTCAAATGGAACGTATGCAGAAAAGCATGGCGGTGCCAAGTATCCGCGAATATTTCGAATTTTTCGGCCTTACGGAAGCGAAACTCAAACTCGCCAAACCAGGGGCACTCGTGATGCATCCCGGCCCAATCAATCGCGGTGTCGAAATTGATACCGAACTCGCCGATGACCTCAGCCGCAGCGTCATCCTAGACCAAGTCGAAATGGGCGTGGCCGTGCGCCAAGCCGTATTAGAACTATTGGAAAGCAACCTATGAGCCAGCAACATTTCAATAAGCCTACCCAACATTCCGGCCGTACCGTTTACAAAAATGCACGGGTGATGGATCCTGCAACGCAGCTTGATGCGACGGGTTCCGTACTGGTTGAAGATGGCAAAGTCGCGGATTTTGGTGCTGGCCTATTCATGGATGGCAGCACGCCAGATGGCGCTGAAGTGGTCGATTGCGAAGGCCACCTGCTCACCCCCGGTCTGATCGATATTCAAGTGCATTTCCGCGAACCCGGTCAGGAATATAAAGAAACCATCGAAACTGGCAGCAAGTCAGCCGCAGCCGGTGGCGTGACCAGCGTTTCGACCATGCCCAACACCGATCCGGTGATTGACGATGTGGCGATTCTCGAATTCCTACTCAAGCAAGGCCGCGAAACCGGCTATTGCCGTATCCACCCTTATGCCTGCGTCAGCAAGGGCATGCGCGGCGATGCGCTGACTGAAATGGGTCTACTCGCCAAAGCCGGTGCCGTCGCTTTTACCGATGATGGCTTGCCGATCATGAATGCGCAACTGATGCGCCAAGCCCTAACTTACGCCCGTGAATTGGATGTTCCAATCGGCCAACATGCCGAAGATTTGAATCTTTCCAATGGCGGTTGCATGAATGAAGGCCCTGTCGCGACTAAACTTGGTTTACGCGGTATCCCAAATGCATCGGAAGCCGTAATTGTCGATCGCGATATCCAACTGGTTCGCCTAACAGGTGCTAAATACCATGTATTGCACATCTCTACGGCTGAGGCGATCGAAGCCGTACGCCGCGCCAAACATGAGGGCCTGCCCGTAACTGCCGAAGCGGCGCCGCATCACTTCCACCTCACGGATGAAGCATGCCTGCACTACCAAACCTTCTCGAAAATGAATCCACCGCTGCGGGCTGATAAAGATAAACTCGCCGTGCTAGCAGGCCTCAAAGACGGCACGATCGACGCGATCGCGACCGACCATGCGCCACATGACCAAGAATCCAAACGCGTGCCGATTTCCGAAGCGGCTTTTGGTATCGTCGGCTTGGAAACAATGTTGACGCTATCACTCGATCTCTACCATCGCGGCGATATGAACCTCATAGAAGTCATCAGCAAAATGACCGATAAGCCATCCAATATTCTGAAACTCCCCGCAGGTAAGCTTATCAAAGGCGCACCGGCTGACCTCACCCTTATCGATGTCGATACGGAATGGACGATTAATCCGAAAGAATTCGCCAGCAAATCGAAAAACTCGCCTTTTGACGATACGAAAACAAAAGGCCGCGCTATCCGCACTATCCTTGGCGGCGCGGAAGTTTACAAACTCACTTCATAATTAGAAAGAACCCATCATGACAGACCGCAAATACCAAGTAACCGGAATCGGTAACGCTATTGTTGACGTACTCAGCCATTGCGACGAAAGCTTCATCACCGACGAGGGCATGGTCAAAGGCACGATGGCGCTAATTGACGAAAGCCAAGCCGCAACCCTTTACGGCAAAATGGGCAACAATAAAACGGAAATGTCGGGCGGCTCAGTTGCTAACTCGCTAGCTGGCTTAGCAGAGCTCGGCGCAAGCACCGCCTTCATCGGCAAAGTCCGCAATGACCAACTGGGCAGCAGCTTCCGCGACGGCATGGAATCTATCGGCATTAACTTCCCGACTCCGGCTGCCACAAGCGGCAAGCCAACAGCGCGTTGCCTAATCTCGGTCACGCCGGACGGCGAGCGCACCATGAACACTTATATCGGCGCTTGCGCGGAAATCTCTCCTGAAGATATCGATATTGAGCTGATCCAGAATGCTGAAGTGATGCTGATTGAAGGCTACTTATGGGACCAAGAAGCCGCCAAACAAGCCATCCGCCAAGCGGTTGAAGTAGCGAAACAAGCTGGCACTAAAGTAGCTTTCTCGCTCTCAGATATCTTCTGCGTGGACCGTCACCGCGACGAATTCAAAGCCCTCATCCGTGACTATGTCGATATCCTCTTCGCCAATGAAGGCGAGATGATCTCCCTAGGCGAGCAACCCACGCTCAGAGAAAATATGGATATGTTTGCCGGCCAAGTCGAAACCCTCTGCACCACGCGCGGCGAGTTCGGCTCGATCATCGTCAATGACGGCACAAGCTATGAGATCGCTCCGGCGAAAATCGAAGGACGCGTGTTGGATCTAACCGGCGCGGGCGACCTCTATGCTGCCGGCGTCCTTTACGGGCTAACCCAAGGCTGGGACTTCGTAAAATCTGGCGAATTAGGTAGTGCATGCGCCGCCGATATCATCCAGCAAATGGGACCCCGCAGCCAGCAGCCCCTCAAGCGCCACGTCGCTTAGAGCTAAGGCACTCAACTAAAATCATAAAACCGATCCACCCCGTATCACCTACGGGGCGCGATTGGCGATGCAAACACCCCCAAAACCGTCATCAAACCGTCATGCTTGACAGGTATATTAAAAGGGTAGTTTTGTGTTTTACTTGTTTTTACCCCTTTGGTAAGAACCCTTGTAGATCACGTTAGAGGTTTTATTTTATACCTCTCACCTGATTATTAACGGCGAAATTTGAACTGGGATTCAAATTTCATACATACTTGTACGGCTTAACCGCCACTGACGCGCAACAGATCCATTTTGGATAGCGCAACATTAATTTCATTTATTAAAAAACTCAACAGCTTGTGATTATAAAATAACAAAATCATAAGCTTTAAATCTAATAACTTTATTATGAAAAATTTAAAAATTATCTTCGCACTTTTTGCACTTGTAGGGATCGTTTTATCATCTTGTTCGAAAGATCCAGACGACTACATCGATCAATTCAATGTATTCAAAAGCTCCGTCGGATGTGAAAACGGCTATTACGTCGCTCTAAAAGCCGACTTCAACTCTTTCCCAGCAGGGACAAGAGTAGGATTTGGCGTTCGATCATTCATCATGGGAGGAATCCCAATACCGATTGAAATCTACAATGATGACAATGGAAATAATGCAGGCACAAAGACAAGTGCCGAATTTGAGGGGAGCAATGTTACCGTGCATGTTTTGCAGGGAAACAACCCTCAGGGGCATCCAATTATTTTAGAATGCGTGGAAGAAACAGTTATTATCCCGCCAGGTATGCTCTTAAACGAGTATGATGGGATGAATTCTGCCGCTTCGGCAAACCCAAACTGTGTATCTATGGTACTGCAGATTGGGCTCAGCATCACTACTGAAAACAGCGTAATTCCAGTTCTAGCAGGTTCTGAAATTATTTTCAGAAACGGTGATGAAATTGACTTCGGCGTCTACACAGCAACTGTGCATGACGTGGAAGATGAAGCGACGGTGACAACTTTCACCGTAAACGGTGCAAGTTTTAGTGTTCCATTCAAGGAAACGTTCTCAGTTCAACCTCGATTTATTTGCGAACAGCCGGTTGGGCCATTACAGAATCAGTTACCAGGAATGTTAACCCAATGGATAACTCAGTTATCAAGTTGTGATCTGATGACGCAAGTCGAGATTACATTAGATAATGGAATGATTATTCCAGCCGGAACGTGGATTGAATTCTTACCTGCAGGTATTAATTTTGGAGGATTATACGTCCTCGTTATTAATAGCGCGCAGGATATGGGATTTAATCACCAAGTTTTGTTGGATGGTATTGAGTTCTCAATCCCATTTGAGAACGAGATCGTCACTCCCGGCCAACTTTGGCTTGTATGTGAGGGTATCGTAGTTCCTTTACCGAACGAAACACAGGGTTTACTGGATGCGAAAGCAAACATTACTGACTGTATTAGTTTCGAGCTAGGAACACCAATGCCGACGCCTAACGGACAAGCTCCCGTTGGGACGATTGCAACCTTCGACGTAAGCGCGGGGACTGCTACTTTTGGAACTTACTATAGTTTCAATATTAGCACAGACCCAACGATCGCGGAGATTGTCGAATTCAGCTTTGATTTCGGGAATTATGACATCGGATTGGAAGGCGCAAATGCAAATTTGCAAATTTCTTTAGGATGTGTAGATATTTCAACTTTACTAGATATTGATGATTTGATAGCTGCTGTCAATGCGGCAAATTCTAACCGACCTTTGTTGGTCGAGTTTGAATTTGAAACCGCGAACGGCACAGACGTACCTATGTACACCGTCACAAGCTTATCTACTGGCCTCATCACTTTTGAGGGTGCGTGGATTACGTTCGTCGATGAGACAAACGGTACGTTAACACCGTTTTACTACGGCTCCTTAACATATTGGATTCCAATATCAAACGGACCTTCATCGATCAGTTTAAGACATGAGTGGCCCGTCTCTTTACCGTTACCTACTAATCCTGTACTTCATTTTCCATGGAGAGATCTTGCCAACCTACTTGGTTGGGATGACTTGATCTACCCGGTAACAGGAGATCTTTACTTCGATGATTGTAACGAACTTCGTTACACGATTCCAAATGAGGGTATAGACTACCCGATGGAGATGGTTGTGCAGATCGACAACGGAGTCGTGACGAATGGTGGAGTAAGAATCGATAATGGTACTACAACAGTATCACATTGGTTAGACGCTACCGATGGGCTTCAGAAGAATTTATTCTACGTGAACTCAAATACAACAAAATACTTCCCCTATTTACCTGGGATAAGTATTGACGTAATCATTGTATGCGTACAATGAGTTTCATAATTGAAAGAAGAAATAATCGTTCGGCGAAGTCCGGGCGGTTATTTCAATACTTAACTACAAATTTAGCAAGAGCACCACCCTCCCAGGGGTTGGTGCTCTTTTTTTGTTTGGGCTGCTTTTCGTCATCTTGGCTGAGGTTGGGCCTAGGGGAGTTCTCCCAAGATTTCTCGGCGCGGGGCGAAATGCTGATTAGTGGGATGACAAGTCGCGCTGCATCGCTATATTGCTTGGATGGCTGATAAAATTATAATTTTTGATACGACGCTTCGCGATGGCGAGCAGTCTCCTGGTTTCTCTATGAATTTAGAGGAAAAACTCATGGTCGCCGAATTGCTCGATACGATGCGGGTCGATGTGATCGAGGCTGGCTTTGCCATGGCCTCTAATGGCGATTTTGAAGCCGTCAAAGCCATCGCTGAACAGATTGAAGACACCGTTATTTGCTCGCTCGCTCGCGCGAAGACCGCTGATATTGAGCGCGCCGCCGAAGCCGTGAAACCAGCAAAAAGACCGCGAATTCATACGTTTATGTCGACCAGCCCGATCCATTTGGAATATCAATTTAAGAAAACCGAGGCCGAAGTACTGGAGATGATCCAAGCCACCGTCTCGCTCGCTCGCAATTATACGGATGATGTCGAATGGTCGGCCATGGATGCAACGCGCACGGGTCATGATTATCTCTGCCAAGCAGTCGAAACGGCGATTAAAGCCGGCGCCACGACCATCAACCTACCCGATACCGTAGGCTACGGCACCCCGCACGATATTGCCGAAATGTTCCGCACCGTGATTGAGCGCGTGCCCAATTCCGATCAAGCCATCTTCTCTTTCCACGGCCAGAACGATCTAGGCCTTGCAACGGCTAACACGCTCGCCGCCATCGGTGCCGGCGCCCGCCAAGCGGAAGTCACCATCAACGGTATCGGCGAACGTGCCGGTAACACGGCGCTCGAAGAAGTCGTGATGGCACTCAAAACGCGCAAAGACCAATTTAATGATATTCAATGCGGTGTCGATACCCGCCTTATCACTCGCGCGAGCCGCTTGATTCAATCAATCACCGGCCAAAAGGTGCAATCGAATAAAGCGATTGTCGGCGTGAATGCCTTCGCACATGAATCCGGTATCCACCAAGATGGTATGCTGAAACATGCGGGCACTTACGAGATCATGACGCCTGAATCTGTTGGTTTAGAGAAGACCAACCTCGTACTGGGTAAGCACTCTGGCCGTCACGCCTTTAAAGATCGCTTGGAAGAAATGGGCTTTAACCTCGGCGATAATGTGCTGGAAGATGCCTTCCTTCGTTTCAAAGAATTGGCCGATAAGAAAAAAGAGATTTACGACGCAGATATTCGCGCCCTCATCGATGCCGGAACAGGTTCTGACGATACGATTCAGTTGCATAAGCTGCTGATCAATTGCGGAACCGAAGGCGAACAGATGGCAGAAATGACATTGTCCGTGGGCGGAGAACGCAAAACCGCGCGTGTTGAAGGCAATGGCCCTGTCGATGCGATCTTCACCGCCATCCGCCAATTAGTGCACCATAAATCACGCTTGGAGCTTTACCAAGTGCACGCAGTTACAGGCGGTACCGATGCACAAGCAAGAGTGACCATTCGTTTGCAATCAGAAGATGGCGATCTAATCGGTGGGCACGGGGTCGATGCGGATACGCTCGTTGCTACGGCAAAAGCCTATATCGATGCACTGAACCGCTTACTCGAACATGAATCAGAGACTAAGATCACCCTGCTCACCCAAGAGTAGATCATTTTCAAATAATTAGATTATTTAGAGCAAAGAGCTACTAGTTTGAAGCGCTTTCCCACTGTTGGTCATACCACCAGTTACCCACTTGGGTATTGTTCGGAGAACAGGCAGAAAGGGATACCATCGCAAAACTCGCAAGAAGGAGCATTGAAATAGCTCGTTTAGTAGTGCTGAAATTTTGATTCATGATGTGTTCCCTTTTGTTGAACTAAGTTTAATGCCCGTCGGAACTCTCTGCAACCCCTTATTTGCATATAATACATGGTACCTATGCATAAAACGCATGCCATAATGGTACAGTTAGCCCCAGCCCACAAACTGGCGCATAGAATTTACATTTTTTATGTGTAAAACAGGGTGAGTGCGTAACTCAAGCCCTATTGCGAAGACCAGCCCGCATCCATCGGTAAACCAATACCAGTCATGGTTGCCGCCGAATTCGAACATAAAAATTCGGCGAGGTGGGCAATTTCTTCAACTTTCACGAAGTCTTTAATTGCGTGGTTTTTAAGGAACACTGTTTTCGTCACTTCCTCTTCGGAGATACCATGGGCCTTTGCTTGCTCTGGAATTTGCTTTTCCACCAAGGGCGTCTTCACATAACCCGGGCAAATCGCATTCGCGGTAATGCCATATGCCGCCAAATCGAGCGCCGCAACTTTTGTAAGCCCCATAATGCCATGCTTAGCCGCCACATAGGCTGCCTTATAAGGCGAGGCCACAAGACCATGCACCGAAGCGATATTGATGATACGCCCCCAATTTTGCGCCTTCATCGCGGGAGACAGCAAACGGATCGTGTGGAAGGAGGAAGAAAGGTTAATCGCGATGATCGCATCCCATTTCGCAATAGGGAATTCATCAATCGGCTGCACATGCTGAATGCCGGCATTATTGACCAAAATATCCACCGCGCCGAATTCTTTAAGTGCCAGCTCGGTCATTTCTGCAATTTGCTCAGGCTTGGTCATATCCGCACCGGAATAAATTGCCTTTACGCCCTGCGCTTCCAGCGCCTTACGATTAGCCTCAATCGCATCGGCATCACCAAAGCCATTCATCACAATATTGACGCCCAACCCCGCAAAATGCCGGGCGAGGCTTAAACCAATCCCGCTGGTTGATCCGGTAATAAGGGCTGTTTTTCCGTGTAATGCCATGATGAAGCCTCTCTCTTTATTCGCTACAATTGACATCATTATGGATGGCTTACCTCAGCCGAGCAATGGTAAAAAAACCGGAGACCTTCACGCTTTATTAACCAAGAATCGGCTATACTAAGGGCTATTTCTTAACCTCTCTAGAATTTTTCCCCGAAAGGTTTCGTCTCATATTATATGAGCACCCTACCTTTCTAAAAAGTTTTAGAATAAAATTTTTCTTATGAAAAAAATCACAAACGCAGTCAAAACTGCATTGGGTATGACATTAACAAGCACTATATCCGGTGGATTACTATTGCATCAAGCAGTGTATTCACAAAACAGTCTTTTTGGGATTCTTGTTCTCGTCTTTATCCTCCAATGTTATTTTGGATGGGTGATTGCAAAAACAATTATTCCACGCGTCAAAACCGCGGATGATTTTATCGTTAGATTTTCGACAATGGGCATTGCCTTATTGCCGGCGATAAGTCTAAAAGGTGATGAAGGCAGTGTTTTTTGGGGAATTATCCTCTCTGTCATCGTTCTTGTCGGATCTCTCTTTCTTGCCTATGGCTTGTGGAGTGAATCAAACTCGAAAGACTAATTAAAAAAAAGAAGGTGCCGCGCGCACCCTTTTTTTTGCCTGAAATCCAAAAAAAGGGCCCTCCCATTGGGAAGACCCTTCATATTCACTCTTTTGACCAAAGCTTAAATTAAGCGGCGGCTTCTGCATCTTTCGCGGCTTCAGAATCAGCAATCGATGGATCTTCCATATCTTTGGCTAACAAACCGGCTTGTTGACGAACTTTGCGCTCAATCTCATCCGAGATTTCAGGATTTTCTTTCAAGAATTTACGTACATTCTCTTTACCCTGGCCGATACGTTGGCTGTCATAGCTATACCAAGCGCCGGACTTCTCGATAATTTCCGCTTTCACGCCCATATCGATAATTTCACCATGCTTGGAAATACCTTCGCCGTAAATAATATCAAACTCGACGACTTTGAAGGGAGCCGCGACTTTATTTTTCACGATTTTCACACGAGTCGCGTTACCAACCACTTCATCTTTATCTTTGAGTGCACCGATACGACGAATATCCATACGAACCGAGCTGTAGAACTTCAACGCGTTACCGCCGGTTGTCGTTTCAGGATTGCCAAACATCACGCCAATTTTCATACGAATTTGGTTAATGAAGATAATAGTACAACCGGTTTTTGAAATCGAACCGGTTAGCTTACGAAGCGCCTGACTCATCAAACGTGCTTGCAAGCCCATGTGGCTATCGCCCATATCGCCTTCTAGCTCCGCACGCGGGACAAGTGCCGCGACGGAATCAATCACGAGCAGGTCAATCGCGCCAGAACGTACCAGCGTATCCGCGATTTCCAAAGCTTGCTCACCTGTATCGGGCTGAGAGATCACCAATTCATCCGTATTCACGCCCAAATTTTTCGCATAAACAGGATCAAGCGCGTGCTCTGCATCAATAAAGGCTGCCGTGCCGCCTTGTTTTTGCGCTTCGGCAATACAATGCAGCGTTAACGTTGTTTTACCCGAGCTTTCAGGGCCATAAATCTCAACGACACGACCTTTGGGAATTCCGCCGACACCGAGACCGATATCTAAACCAAGTGAGCCGGTTGAAATAGACTCAACACTTAGCGCCTCTTGATCGCCTAGCTTCATGACCGAGCCTTGGCCGAAGCTTTTTTCAATTTGTGAAAGTGCGGTTTCAAGCGCTTTTTGCTTATCCATGATGACCCTGCCTATTTTTCTTAATTAATTTATTAAGACTTAGTTATAGACCGCTCTCACCCTCATGCAAGAAAAAGCGAGTATCTTTTTTGGATACTATAAGCTTTCATCTATAAATTCTTCAAATTGCTTCCAGCCTTCAGCAAAATTTCTGCGCGCAAAGCCGATGCGGAAATGCTGATCTCCCCTATCAAACAAGCTGCTCGGTATCAAAAGCGCTTGTTTTGAGTCAACGACTGCCTTGGCGAGTGACGATGTTCCTTCTTCACCTCTATAACGTGGCAGTGCGATTGGGCCAGCCTTCGGGCGCACCCATGAAAACCGCTCGCTATATTTCTCGAAGAAGCGGTCTAATAGCGTCATGTTCTCTTCAATGATTGAAAGATTCCGCGTAATGATTTTTTCTTTGTGGTTCAGCGCTAATGTCGCCAAAAACTCCGAAGGCGCACTATTGCAGATGGTGGTATAATCTTTCAATGCAGCTATCGCTTCGTAAATGGCTTTATCTTGCGTCGCAATCCAGCCGATTCGAAGGCCTGCCAGTCCAAATGTTTTGGACATAACCCCCAAAGACACCGCCTTCTCATAAGCATCACAGGCAGCAGGAAGGCGAGTTTCTGTGCCATATTCGAGATAACGATAAACTTCATCGCAGAATAAATAAACATCATGCTTACGGCAAATTTCAATGAGCGCCGTAAAATCATCCTGCGCCATCACATAGCCCGTAGGGTTGTGCGGACAATTGATAATCACGGCCTTTGTATTAGGCTTAATGAGGCTCTCAAGCTGGTTAATATCCAAAGCCCAGCCTTTATCCTCGTCCGCTTTCCAGAAGCTGACCTCACAGCCTAAGGCACGAGGGACTTCTCCGAGAGATTGATAGCATGGGAAATGAACCACAACATGATCGCCAGATTCCAGCAACGCTTGCATAAAGAGGAAAATAGCTTCCTCCGCCCCAGAATGGACTAGAATTTCCTCTGACGTTGTACCCTCATAGAGGGTCGCAATCGCCTGTCTTAATTCAGGGTGCCCTAACGATTCAGTATAGCCAAGATGAAGATCGTGAAACTGCTGCTGCGCAGACGAATCCCACGCAAGAAGGTCGGCAATCGTATAAGATTCACAATCAGAAGAGCATAGCAGATACTTCACATTAAACTCATGTTTAGCAAAATAGCGCTCTAAAAAGAATGGCTGTAATTTCATTAGATCTGCGCAGGACTTGAGCGCCCTAAATAGGCATTTTGATAATATCTTGATAGGCCTGCACCATACGATCACGCACAGCGACA
This sequence comes from Rickettsiales bacterium, assembly GCA_029252805.1. NCBI lineage: Bacteria > Pseudomonadati > Pseudomonadota > Alphaproteobacteria > Rickettsiales > Rickettsiales bacterium. The sequence goes on along the minus strand of JAQXAR010000009.1, from coordinate 50,167 downwards.
ACGGTGTTCAAGGTAAGTTCTGCATTGGACATCGCCGTGACGAGATCATGCAACTCTGCCTTATTTGCCAACGCTTCCGTGCTGACTGCTTCAGACGTATAGCCGGTTGAACGCGCATTCTCTAAACCTTCCGCCACGAGATCGGAGAAGCTAGGACCAATTTGATCGGCCTCATTGCCAAGAGACACCGTATCCGCACTTTTAACCGCACTGCCACCCATACCACTGGTTTGGTTATAGGCTGCCGCTGCTTTACTGATATCCATGTTTATATCCTATTCTCTTTTTAGCGTAAGGCCGTGCGCTTTTAAAACGCTTCGTTCATTACTGGTTTAGCAGACCAATCGTTTGCTGCAACATCGCTTTTGATACTTCAATAATATTCATATTAGACTCATAACCACGGCGAGCCTCACGCATATCCATCATTTCCATCATCGAGTTGACGTTAGGTTGCAACACATAGCCCTGAGGATCGGCTGCTGGATGTGACGGTTCATATTTACGCTGAAACGGTGTTTTATCCGTGCCGTAATCCGAGACCTCGACTTTATGGATGCCCATTTCGCGATCGAGTTCATTCTTAAACGTAATGGTTTTACGGCGATATGGCTGATCTCCCGGATGCTGTCCGACTGACTCGGCATTGGCGATGTTTTCGGAAACAATGCGCAAGCGATCGCTCTGCGCCTTCATGCCTGATGCGGCGATATGTAATGATTTAACGAGATCCATGCTTCATACTCCCTTACTGGTTACCAATCGCGGTTTTGAACATCTTGCCCACCTTCGAATAGAGATTCGTAACTTTTTGATATTCCAACTGATTTTCAGCGACTTTCATCATTTGCTCTTCCAAGACGATATTATTTTCGACCGGCGTCGTCTCATAAGTTTCACGCGATTTCTCACTGCGGAAATTCAGATGCTCCTTTTTCGTATCGGTAATATGGTTTGAATTGGTCGCACGCACACGCAAACGACGCGACTCAATCATCGCCAAACGATGGAAATCGAGTTTCTTCAGATCGTGCGCCTTATAGCCCGGCGTATCAATGTTTGAAACATTACGCGCCAAAATATCCTGACGCTCTGCATGATAGCCCATTTTGGCTTTCATCATTTTAAAAAGTGTAATTCCTGAATAATCCATACGACTCTATATGCTATTTTCATGCCAAATCTGGCGGCGCTCTCAGAGGGGACCTTATTTCCTGCCTTAAAACACATTCAGCAAGGCTGAAGGCGCTTATCGGCAGATCGTCGGAAACCCCGCTAAGAAGCTTACCATAGCACAAAAACTGTCCCAAATGGGGATTATTTTCCGCCTTATAGGCAATTATTGCCTATTTGATGATGTTTTAGCCTTGTGGAGGTGCTGGAGGCGCGCTCTCTGGTGGAGCAGACTGTTGCTCCGTCGCTTCCGCTTCACGCGCGGCCTCATCCATCGCTTCCAGCATCATACGCTGCTGTAGCGTGGTTTGCTCCAACATCAAGTGACGCTGGCGAATCGCCACCATCTCAGAAAGCGAACGACCCACAATGTAAGGAATCAGCGCAAAACCAATGCCGGCCATGGCGGCAGTCAATTGCTGAGTCGCATTCTCTGCCCCGAAATAACCGGTGAAAAATACCCACGCGCCGTAAAGCGCTGAGAAAAACGAAATAAATAAAATAAATAAAGCCATAAGACTGCCATATCAATCCATTGCCCCAAAAGCAATAGCGCGCTAAACAAAATACATGAAATTATTATGGATTCTCGGCATGGTACTCGCATTAGCGGCACTTTTCCCCTCACTCGCCTCTCAAACGAAGCAAAATGCGGAAACTGAAACGGTCACCGTTAAACACGTGCATAATGGTAAAAGCTTCACTGCTAAAAGTGGCAAGAAAGTGCGCCTCGCCAGCCTTCAAGTTCCCAATATCCGCGAGACTCACGGCCTTAAACGCCCTGGCGAACCGATGGGAAAACAGTCGCATCAGGCGCTCATTGATCTCATCCAGAACCAAACGCTCACCCTCGAATTCGGCCCAGAAAAAAAAGATCGCAAAGGCCGCTTTGTCGCCATCGCTCGCTTAAAAGACGGGCGCAGCGTACAGGAAGCCATGATTAGCGAAGGTTGGGCGCTGGCCTATCCTTTTCCGGATTTACGCAAACCGCTGCCGGCATGGCTGAAGCTCGAAAACAAGGCTCGCCAAGCCAAACGCGGCATCTGGCAAAATAGCTATTGGGATCCACAATCTTCTGATGGCGTTGATACAGGCGGTAAGGAGCGTTATCTGCTCGTCGAAGGCGTAGTCAAGAAAGTCGCCAAAGTGAAAGGCGGTTGGTTCCTGAACTTCGATGAGGATTGGAAAACGGATTTCAGCGGCGTCATCAGCAAGCAAGACGCCAAGACCCTGTTCAAAAAATACGATGTCAAAGCCCTTGCCGGCAAACGCGTCCGTCTACGCGGCTGGACCTACCGCTATAACGGCCCCGCAATGGACCTGCACCAACCTGAACAAATTGAAATTCTAGGCTAGTGCATTTCTCTCCCCTCACCTTGCGACGCTTCGCCAATTTTAAAGCCAATCGGCGTGGGTGGTGGAGTCTGTGGATTTTCCTCGCACTTTTCTTTCTAACGCTGGGAGCAGAATTCATTGCAAATGAACGCCCGCTCGTTTTGTCTTATCAAAATGAACTCTATTTTCCGGTCTTACACACTTACCCGGAAACCACTTTCGGTGGCGAATTTGAAACCGAAGCCGATTACCGCGACCCTTATGTGCGTGACCGGATCGAAGCAAAGGGCTGGATGCTGCACCCACTCATCGCTTACGATCACACCACCATCAACTACGATAGCGCCACACCCGCTCCCTCAGCGCCCTCCGCAGAGAACTGGCTCGGCACCGATGATCAGGGGCGCGATGTACTCGCCCGTGTGATTTATGGCTTCCGAATTTCCGTTATTTTCGGCCTCACGCTCACCATCACCTCCTCTATTATCGGTATCTTTGCTGGCGCGATTCAAGGCTATTTCGGTGGCAAGACCGACCTTATCTTCCAACGCTTTATCGAAATCTGGGCGGGGCTTCCAGTGCTCTATCTCCTCATCATCCTCGCCAGTTTCGTTGAACCAAATTTCTGGTGGCTACTCGGGCTGATGCTCCTGTTTAGTTGGATGTCGCTGGTCGATGTCGTACGCGCAGAATTCCTGCGTGCGCGTAACTTTGATTATGTCAAAGCCGCTCGCGCACTCGGCGTATCGGAACCGACCATCATGTGGCGCCATGTGCTGCCCAACGCCATGGTTTCGGCCATCACCTTCCTGCCGTTTATCCTTAACGGATCCATCACCACACTCACCTCGCTCGACTTTCTAGGCTTCGGCCTGCCGCCCGGTTCCGCCTCGCTAGGCGAGCTTCTGGCACAAGGTAAATCCAACCCACAAGCGCCATGGCTGGGTATTTCCGGCTTTGCGGTCTTGGCGCTAATGCTCTCGTTACTGATCTTCATCGGCGAAGCCGTGCGCGACGCCTTCGACCCTCGCAAAAACTTCGCGTAAATACTACCCAGCGTCACCTAATCGTAATAGTGTTGCGATATAGTAAACTATGACAACAAATCCCCCTTTAAACGAAATTACTGCTTTGTTAGGCAAGAAGACCATTACGGTTAACGATCACTCGAAGAATCTCGTTTTTGGTGGAGGCGGAATTCTCGCTTTTGCGGAGCTTGGCGTTTTTATGGAACTTTATAAAGCTGGAAAGCTCAATGAAGTCGAAAACATTGTGGGAACCTCTGCAGGTTCCAAGATGGGGCTCTTAGTTAATCTCGGCTATCGGGACGAAGAATTGTTACCTCTGAGCGTAGGTATGGATTATTCGAAACTAACTTCTGTTGATAGTGTCTCTGAAGCACTCACTATCATCCCCAATGTCGTTAATAAGAAAGGTATCTTCACCGGCACTCCTCTTCGTGAATGGGCCGAGCATGCCATCGCTAAACGTACAGGTCATCCAGATATGACATTTGAAGACATGCATGAGTGGCGTGTAAGAGCCCAAAATAACGACCTCGGATTCTTTGAACAAAAACTGACCGCTGCCTCTAGGCAAAAAACAGATTATACTGACCGTTACAAAGATTACAGCAACGACGTTCAGGGAAATTCAGTACCATTCTCCTTTGATTTTGAGAGTACTGAAGATCTCCGCGACAATGCATTAAAAATGGAAAATTTTTATGTTATAGCCTCTGAAGTAGTAAAGACTGATGACAAAACTGAATATAAGGAAACGGTTTTCAGCCATAAAAATGAGGCATTAAAATCGGCACCAATAGCACAAGTGGTTCAAGCCTCAGCCTCCTTCCCATTTGTTTTTGCTCAAGAAAAAATTAATGGTAAATATTATACCGATGGCGGTTTAAGCAATAATATCGCGCTCGAAGTATTTGATGCGCCAGATGGCACTCCGAACCCTGAAACCATCGCCATTGGCGTTTCTTCTCTTCCGGACCCTGAGGCCTCAGTCGATAACAGCCAAACGGCACAATTAGAAAAATTCATAGAAGTGCATAATTCCATTCCCGGTCTAGAGGATTGGGAAGTCCAGAAAACAAAAGACCTCGCCGCAAAGCTCACACGAGATGAATATACGGATACGCGAGATACTGACCGCATGATTTTAGTGCAGGTCAAAGGCGTAAATTATACCGACTTCAATATCAGCATCGAAAAGAAATTAGAAATTATTGAAGCGGGTAAAGAACGTGGCAAAGAAGTGGTTATCGCCAGTGCGTTAGGCAATTTCAAATCCAATATCTCAGGCGAAAAACCTCCAAAACCAGAGGGTAATGGATTAACAGAATCACCGGAAAAAACTTCAAACGAACCTCCCTGTGAAACAAGCACCCCAAGTCAAAACATTCCGAATAAAGCAACTCAGGTTTTTCGCTAACGCTTAACTAAAACTTTGCTATGCTGCAGGCTATGTCTCGCATCGCTGTTCTTGTTCCGCTGCCTTTTGACAAGGCTTTCGACTATTTAGTACCGGATGCTCTACAGGTTGAGAGCGGTGATTTCGTGCGAGTGCCTTTTGGCTCGCGTGAGATTTACGGTGTTGTTTGGGGCGAGGCGGAGGGTAAAACGCCCGATGCAAAACTCAAAATGATTGCTGCCAAAGCGGAACATCTTCCACCCATGACCGAGCCAATGCGCGAATTTATCGACTGGGTCGCATGGTATACGATGGCGCCTAAAGGCTCCGTATTGAAAATGGCACTATCAGTACCGGATGCATTGCATACGCCCGCAACAAATACACATTATACTAACGCCACTGATGCCCCCCTCACCAGCAAAGCACGCGTGGCCATCGCAACAGCCTTGGCCGATGGCTATGCTCGCACAGCGCCAGAAATCGTCGAGGCGAGTGGAGTCTCCGCCGGCACGATCCGCAAATTCGCCAAGGATGGCGGACTCATCGCGCATGAAATTACGATGGAACCTCGCCTACCTAAATATAAAGTGCAACATAAACCGGACCTCTCCGATAAACAGGCAGCGGCGGTTGAAACACTCCTGACTCACCTTAAACCAGAATTCTCCGTAAGTGTGATCGATGGTGTCACCGGCTCCGGCAAAACAGAAGTGTACTTTGAGCTAATAGAAGAAAAACTAAAATCCGAAGGCCAAACCCTTATCTTACTGCCAGAAATCGCGCTCTCCGTGCAATGGTTAGAGCGTTTCAAAGCGCGCTTTGGCGAGGAGCCGCATTTATGGCATAGCTCCGTCCCGCTCGCCCGCAAGCGCGATACGTGGCGCGCCATTGCACAAGGTAAAGCGACGGTGGTCGTCGGCGCTCGCTCGGCACTGTTTTTACCGTTCAAAAACCTCGAACTCATCATCGTCGATGAAGAACATGAAGGCAGCTATAAGCAGGAAGATGGCGTGATCTACCAAGCACGCGATATGGCCGTGGCTCGCGCAATGCGTCAAAAGATTCCCATTGTGCTGGCCTCTGCCACGCCGTCACTCGAAACCGTGGTCAATGTTCAGCAAGACCGCTACAACGTCGTGGTGCTTCCGGCCCGTCATGGTGGAGCGAAACTGCCCGATGTCAAAATTCTCGACATGCGCTCCAACCGCCCCGGCATCAACCGCTGGATATCCGAACCGCTCGAAGCTGCGGTCGTTGAAACACTCGAAGCCAAACAACAAGCGATGTTATTCCTTAACCGCCGTGGCTTTGCACCGCTTACCTTATGTCGTGCTTGTGGCTATCGTTTTGGCTGCCCGCATTGCTCGGCTTGGCTGGTCGAACATCAGCGCCCACCGCGTTTACAATGCCACCATTGCGATTTCCGTACGCCGCCACCGCAACATTGCCCAGAATGCGGTGAAGTCGCGGCCGATTGCCTGACCGCTTGCGGCCCCGGTGTCGAGCGCGTCGCCGCCGAAGCGGAACGACTCTTTCCACAAGCCCGCATCGCGCAAATGACCAGCGATGTACTGTCCACGCCCGAACAAGCCGAGCGACTAATCACCGCTGTCACGCAAGGCGAAATTGATCTGCTCATCGGCACGCAGATGATGGCCAAGGGTCATCACTTCCCAAACCTCGCGCTGGTCGGCGTGGTCGATGCAGATATGGGGCTTGCCGGCGGCGACCTGCGCGCGGGCGAACGCTGCTGGCAACTACTGCATCAACTAGGTGGCCGTGCCGGTCGTGCCGATATTCCTGGCAAAGTATTGCTCCAAACCTACCTGCCTGAGCACCCGGTCATGGTCGCACTCGAATGCCATGATCGCGACGGATTCATAGAGCTCGAGAAATCTCAACGTCTCGCTGGGAAAATGCCGCCTTTCGGTAAACTGGCCGCCATTATCTTAGAGGGTCCCAAAGAACCGATCGTCATGGATTTTGCCCGCCGCATCGCGCAAACCAAGCCAGAGTGCGCGGATGTTAGATGCATCGGTCCCGCCCCCGCACCGCTGGCCATCTTACGCGGAAAGTACCGCTATCGCCTGCTCATCAAGGCCGAGCGCGTCACCAAATTGCAAGATGTGCTGCGCGAATGGCTCACCCCCCTAAAGGTCCCCTCCTCCGTCAGAATGAAAATTGATATCGACCCTTATTCATTTTTGTAACTTTTTGTAGGGCTTAGCTATTGCCCTGCTAGCATCACTATGCTAATTAACGCGCGTGGTTGTGGATATGTTTTCACGATTGCGCAGGATAACGATTGTTTAAGTATTTATATTTATGTCTAAAAATTCTGATTCTCACGCTATTGCACAACGCTATACCACAGCGTTGTTCGAGTTAGCTGAAGACCAAAAGAAATTAAAGCCCCTTGCTGCAGAGCTTGAGGGCTTAGGTGCACTCTTTGGCGAGTCTGATGACTTCGCGCGTCTATGTGGCGACCCCACAATTGGCACGCAAGAACGCAATAGCGCCATCGCAGCCGTCCTGAAGAAGGCGAAAGCATCGCCCCTTCTCGTAAATTTCCTCAACACCCTGGCCACCAATGGCCGTATGGATGTGTTACCCGGTATTGTGAGCGAATTTGCGCGCCGCATGCACGAAAAAAATGATGAGCTTGTGGCGGAAGTCACTTCGGCTGTCCCGATGAAAAAAGCTCAACAAACTAAGCTCGAAAAAATGCTGAAAGATCATTTTGGCAAAAAAGTAGCTCTCGAAATTCACGTAAATGAGAACCTTCTGGGCGGATTACGTATCCGTGTAGATGGCCAACTCATTGACGCTTCTGTTGCAGGTCGCCTGCAGCGCGTAACAACTCATTTAAATGCTGGCATCCAGCAAATCGTTTAACGGATAAGGAATTAATCATGGAAATTCGTCCTTCTGAAATCTCAGATATCTTGAAGAAGCAAATCTCAGGCTTTGATACTGCAGCTGAAATGGCTGAAGTAGGTGAAGTTGTTAAAGTAGGTGATGGTATTGCTACCATTTATGGCCTGCAAGATGTGCAAGCAAACGAGATGGTAGAATTCGCTGACGGTACTAAAGGCATGGTACTTAACCTAGAGCGTGATGTTGTAGGTGTCGTAATTTTCGGTGATGATCGCTCGGTTAAAGAAGGCGACATTGTTAAACGTACTGGCAAAATTGTTGAAGTACCGGTTGGTAAAGAACTGCTCGGCCGCGTCGTTGATGCGCTTGGCAACCCAATTGATGGCAAAGGCCCAATCAAAGCGAAAAAATCTAGCCGTGTTGAAGTGAAAGCTCCCGGCATTATCGCGCGTAAATCGGTACATGAACCGATGAGCACCGGTATTAAAGCGATTGATTCATTGATCCCTGTAGGCCGTGGCCAACGTGAGTTGATCATTGGTGACCGTCAAACCGGTAAAACAGCGATCGCAGTTGATACGATTCTCAACCAGAAAAAAGCCTTCGATGCAGGTGACGAAGCGAACCAACTTTACTGCGTCTATGTCGTGATTGGCCAAAAACGTTCAACCGTTGCACAGGTTGTTAAGAAGCTCGAAGAGCAAGGCGCGATGGATTATTCTATCGTGGTTGCTGCAACGGCCTCTGAAGCAGCCCCTCTACAGTTCCTCGCCCCTTACACAGGTTGCGCGATGGCTGAGTATTTCCGCGATAATGGCATGCATAGCTTAATCATTTATGATGATCTTTCAAAGCAAGCCGTTGCCTATCGTCAAATGTCACTTCTACTTCGCCGCCCTCCAGGACGTGAAGCCTATCCGGGTGACGTATTCTATCTTCACAGCCGCCTGTTAGAGCGTTCAGCAAAAATGTCTGATGCTTTGGGCGGTGGTTCAATGACGGCATTGCCAGTCATCGAAACACAGGCTGGTGACGTATCTGCTTACATTCCGACAAACGTAATTTCGATTACCGATGGTCAGATTTTCCTAGAGACTGAGCTCTTCTATAAAGGGGTTCGTCCAGCGGTAAATGTGGGTCTATCAGTATCTCGTGTAGGTTCTGCCGCACAGATTAAAGCGATGAAGCAAGTGGCGGGTTCAATCAAACTTGAGCTTGCACAATATCGTGAGATGGAAGCATTCGCACAGTTTGGTTCTGACCTCGATGTCGCGACTCAGAAGCTTCTTGCACGTGGCGCTCGCCTAACTGAACTCCTCAAGCAGCCTCAATTCTCTCCGCTTTCAACGCCACAACAAGTCGGCGTTATCTTCGCGGGTGTAAAAGGTCATCTCGATGAAGTTCCTGTGAACAAAGTGCGTGATTTTGAAGAAGCGCTACTGCGTGAGCTAGATGGCGGTTCAAGCGATATCCTCGAAGATATTACGAAAGAGTCAAAACTAACAGACGGCACTGAAAAGAAACTTGCTAAGCTATGCTCTGACGTAGCAAGCCGTTTCAAGGAGTAGCACTCGATGGCATCCCTCAAGGATCTCAAAAACCGAATTAAATCGGTTAAATCGACGCAAAAAATCACCAAAGCCATGAAAATGGTAGCGGCGGCAAAATTGCGTAAAGCACAAGAGCGCGCAGAAGCAGCCCGCCCTTATGCCGAGAAAATGGAGCAAGTGGTCAATTCACTCGCCGCTGGTTTTGATGGCGATGCCAATGCACCGCTACTACTCGGTGGCACGGGTAAATCAGACAATCACCTGATTCTTGTAATGAGCTCTGATCGTGGCTTATGTGGTGGTTTTAACAGCTCTATCACCCGCTCGGTTCGGAAAAAAATTCATGAGCTGCAAGGCGCTCAAAAAAAAGTGCACCTTCTTTGCGTGGGCCGTAAAGGCTATGAACAATTGAAGATGGATTTTGACGGCATTGTTGCTGGTCGTATTCCTGACATCACCAAAAACCTAAGCTTTGAGCAATCGCAAAAAGTATCGGAAGAAATGTTCGAAATTTTCGAAGAACATAACATTGATGTCGTGACGATTGTCTTTAACAAGTTCCATTCTGCGATCAACCAAGAAGTCACCTACCAACAACTTATTCCGTTGGAAATTCCACAATCAGACGAAACTATTGAAGCACCGACTCCTTACGAATATGAGCCAAGTGAAGAAGCGATTTTGGAAGAACTTCTGCCGCGCAACATCACGATCCAATGCTTTAAAGCAATGCTGGAAAATAACGCCTCTGAACAAGGTGCGCGTATGACCGCAATGGATAACGCGACGCGTAACGCAGGCGACATGATCGACAAACTCTCACTCGTTTATAACCGTACCCGTCAGGCTGCGATTACCACCGAGTTAACCGAAATTATTTCCGGCGCAGAAGCCGTATAAAAAGCGATTTAGAAGGAGCAAAGCAATGGCTGCAAAAAAGTCTAATAAAGCAAATACAGGTGTTATCACTCAGGTGATCTCTGCTGTAGTTGATGTGAAATTTGAAGGTGAATTACCTCCCATTTTGAACGCACTCGAAACCAAACTCGGCAAGCAAACGGTCGTGTTAGAAGTCTCTCAGCATCTGGGCGAAAACGAAGTGCGTTGTATCGCAATGGACGCGACGGACGGTATGGTTCGTGGTCAGGCAGTGACTGACACAGGCGCGCCAATCACGGTTCCTGTAGGCCCACAAACATTGGGTCGTATCATGGATGTTGTAGGTCGCCCTATTGACGAACGCGGTCCTGTAAAAACTAAAGGCATGGCCGGCATTCACGCGAAAGCTCCTGAATTTGTTGACCAATCAACCTCGGATGAAATTCTCATCACCGGTATTAAAGTCATCGACCTTCTCGCGCCTTACGCGAAAGGTGGTAAAGTTGGCCTCTTCGGTGGTGCAGGTGTTGGTAAAACAGTACTCATCATGGAATTGATCAATAACATTGCAAAAGCCCACGGGGGTGTATCTGTATTCGCCGGTGTAGGTGAGCGTACGCGTGAAGGTAACGATCTCTATCACGAAATGATGGAATCCGGCGTTATCGACCTTGAAGGCGACGGCTCTAAAGTAGCACTCGTTTACGGTCAAATGAACGAACCTCCCGGTGCACGTGCACGTGTTGCGCTAACGGGTCTAACACTCGCTGAGTATTTCCGTGACCAAGAAGGCCAAGATGTACTCTTCTTCATGGATAACGTATTCCGCTTTACCCAAGCCGGTGCGGAAGTTTCTGCACTCTTGGGTCGTATCCCATCAGCGGTAGGTTACCAGCCGACCCTTTCAACTGACATGGGTCAGCTGCAAGAGCGTATTACCTCGACCAAGAAAGGTTCAATCACCTCTGTACAGGCTGTTTACGTACCTGCCGATGATTTGACCGATCCTGCTCCTGCAACGACATTTGCCCATTTGGATGCAACAACGGTACTTAACCGTTCGATCGCCGAGCTCGGTATTTACCCTGCGGTAGATCCACTGGATTCTACAAGCCGTATGCTAATGCCTGACATCGTGGGCGAAGAGCATTATGCTATCGCACGTCGTGTTCAAGAAGTTCTACAGAGCTATAAATCACTCCAAGATATCATCGCGATTCTTGGTATGGATGAGCTTTCGGAAGAAGATAAACTCACGGTCGCGCGCGCTCGTAAGATTCAGCGTTTCCTATCACAGCCCTTCTTCGTGGCTGAGATCTTCACCGGTTCACCAGGTAAGTTGGTAGCTCTCGAAGACACAATCAAAGGCTTTAAAGGCATTCTAGAGGGTCAGTATGATGATCTTCCAGAATCAGCATTCTACCTCGTAGGTGGAATCGATGAAGCCATCGAGAAAGCACAAAAAATGGCCGCTGAAGCCGCCTAGTTTTTGTCGAGAATTAAATGAAAAAGGCCGGGAGAGATCTTGGCCTTTTTTATGTCTTCAGCCCATCCCCATACCCGGATTAGCCTTACCTTTACTATAGAAATCGACCCATTTAGGGTGGTGCATGGGCTGAAGATTATCTTTTTCTTCCGTAAAGTCTGGCTTTAATACAGTCACTTCACCACAGCCGAAATCCCCCCCTTATTAGCCGCTTTGACGAAGTCTTTCTCTTGTCGGATATTTAAGAGTTGTGCAGCCACCTTCATTTTTCTCATAATGCCGCCCTTCTTCTTCAAATTTTCGATCGATTTTGCAACATCCGTTGGCGCCATATGCTTATAACGCGACTCTTTGGAGTGAGGCAAAACTTCCCCATAATATGCTCTCGGAAGGGCAAGTGTCGGAAGATTTAAAGCATTGGCTCTAGCTTCAAAATCATGATCATCTCCTCCCCATGCATTTAGATTCTCATCATAACCATGAAGCTCTCTAAAATGTGATGGGTGAACAGCGATGCGCCCAGTAAATCCGTCTGTCGACTGCCCCTGAAACTTTGCATACACCTTGTCTTTTACCGTCGCTTTAACGACTTGGTCGATCGATTGAGAATATTTCTGATTAAGCCAACCAGCAAAACTTAAGCTTGTTTCGGGATCAATAGGTAAAATATTATCCGCATCTAAATTGACTAGCACATCGCTATCATCAGAGGCACAACGATGTACCATATTTTTCGCATGAGACATGCGGAAATGTTCTTGCTCAGTGCGAACATATTTTATCTTGCCAGATTTAATCTCTTTGGAAAATTCATCAATCAGCCAACTCTTGATCGACTTCCATTTTTCTTTTGGCGCCTTTAAATCCACCTCTAACTTACTCGTTACTTTATTTTCTTTTAGCGGAGGTATGCCGTCACTATCGCCATAATCTAGAATCACGAACTCGGTATTGGGGTGATCAGCATTATTCGCTAAATTTTGTGGCAAGGTTTGCACCAAATGATACCCGCGATTCATCACTGTCGTACAAAACGATATCTTTAAATTTTTATCCGGTGCATTCGCCATTGACGCAGATTAACAGAAATTTATTAAAAAATTATAAAGCCTGAAAGCCCTGCGCCAAATCCGCGATGATATCTTCTGGATGCTCTATGCCGATGGATAGGCGCAAGGATGCCTCGCTAATACCACTCTGGGTGCGTAACTCAGGCGATATCTGCTTATGCGTGGTGCTGGCGGGATGGACGATGAGGCTTCTTGTATCACCGATATTGACGACATGTTGCAGGAGCTTCAGCGACTCGATAAACTTACCGCAGATGGCTCTATCACCATCTTTAATATCGAAGGTGAAAACGGCTCCCGCACCATGAGGAAGATATTTGCTCACCTCAGCATCTATTGGACGACTAACAGCGCCTGCTTGTCGGTGCTGAGAGAGCCACTCCGCTACTATCTTCGCGTTATCAACATGCTTTTGCATTCTTAAGCTAAGTGTCTCTAACCCTACCAAGGTCATGAAGGCATTCATCGGCTGTTGGCAGGCACCAATATCGCGGATACCGATCGCTTTACAATGTGCGAGATAGGCCAGCTCTTTAAAATGCTCGTGCAGCACAATATCGGTGCAAGCGGCATTGGGCTGAGTCAGCGCGGGAAAATGATCATCCTTGCCCCAATCAAACGTGCCAGAGTCAATCACTGCGCCACCAATCGCGGTGCCTGTGCCGGTTAGGTACTTCGTGGTTGAATGAGTGATAATATGCGCGCCATGGTCAAATGGGCGGCACAGATAAGGCGAGGCCATCGTATTATCAACAATGAGCGGAATGTGGTGAGCCTCTGCCACGCGTGCAACCGCTTCCATATCGCTAACGGCGCCGCTGGGGTTACTGATACTCTCGATAAAAATCGCACGAGTGCGTTCGGTTATAGCGGCTTCCACCGCATCGGCATTGCCCGCATCGGCGAGACTCGCCGTCCATCCGAAATGCTGTGGAAAGACGTGATTAAACTGATTAGTCGAGCCGCCATAAAGCTGACTCGCCCCGACAATATGATCGCCAGGAGACATAAGCGGCAAGAGTGCCACAAGCTGCGCCGCATGGCCGGAAGATGTGACTACGCCGCCAATGCCGCCTTCTAACTGCGCAAGCTTGGTCGCCAAAGTATCCACCGTGGGATTGCCTGACCGCGTGTAAGTCGCGCCGCTTGCCTTCATCTCAAAACGATCCACCGCCGTTTGGAAATCCGGAAAACTAAAGCTAACCGTCTGATAAATCGGCGGCTGTGTTGCACGTTGGCCGTCTTCTTCAGATACGCCATGGACTAATTGAGTTTCGAAATGTAAGGGCTTGCTCATAAGGGACGCAAACTAGCCTATTGTTTGGAAAAAAGAAATAGCTTGAGTTTCTGCTTTATCTTAACAGGTTTTTATGTTTTTAGAGAGAGTATGCAGCATGACCCACTATTGGATCAACTCGCCTTTGGCGGCCAACGTGAAAGCCGTGTTGGGGTGATTGATATCGGCTCGAACTCGATTCGTTTGGTGATTTACGACGGCATGAAACGGGTTCCACTACCGGTTTATAACGAAAAAGCTTTCTGTACTTTGGGCAAGGGCATTAACAGCACCAACCGCCTAAACCCCGAAGGCGTGACGATGGCACGTCAAGCGATTGCGCGGCTATTGGCAACGGCGAGGCTCAATAAAGTGGCTGAACTGCACGTGATTGCCACGGCAGCGGTGCGTGACGCAGATGATGGTAAAGCCTTCGTCAAAGAACTGGAACGCAGCCATAAGATTAAGATCGATATTATTTCCGGCAAGCGCGAAGCCAAATATGCAGCCATGGGAATCGCCTCCAGCCATCATGAGGCGCAAGGGTTAGTGGCCGATTTAGGCGGCGGTAGTTTGGAGCTCACAGCACTCGAAGGGCAAGAGATTCTACACCATGATTCGCAGCCTATGGGCTCGCTACGCTTGATGGACCGCGCGGGCAATAAATCAGAATTACTCGACGAATTAATCGCAAAACACCTAAACCAAAATGATTGGTTATACGGTATTTCAGGCAAATATGAAACGCTTTATGCGGTCGGCGGCAGCTTCCGTGCACTTGCTAAGATCTATATGAAGCGTGTCGATTATCCGCTGAACTTGCTGCATAATTACACGCTCTCAACCGATGAATTAAAGCCGCTCTTAGAAGAGATCAGTGGCTATAGCGAACAAGATTGCCGTAGCTTACCTATCGCCTCTAAACGGCAAAACCAACTACCCGTAGCCGCACGCATCATGTTGGCCTTGCTCAAACGTAGCGGCGTGAAACAAATCGTTTTCAGCACAACAGGTATTCGCGAAGGCTTGCTCTTTAGTCACCTCTCACCCTATTTACGCAATGAGGATCTTCTCCTATCCAGTTGCGATGTACTACGCCGCGGCTTTGCCGGACAAGCGCGCTATGCGCGTGAGCTGTTCGAGTGGATGAATCCGCTCCTCGATAATGAAACCGAATCCATGCGCCGGGTACGAATGGCCGCCTGTATGCTCAATCACCTAGCGCTCAATATCCAAAGCCGTAACCGTGGCTCTTGGGCGTATCACCATGTGCTTCAAGCCTCCATTCGCGGGCTAAAGCATCAAGAACGGGTCGCACTGGCTGCGGCACTCTTCTTCCGCTATCGCACGGCGATGGAAGAAGGCTTTAGCAGCTATGATTTGCTCGATGATAAATGGAAAAGCTGGGCGCTCTTAATTGGCACGACCATGCGCTTGGGCTATATGCTCTCAGGTGGTTCACCCGGCAACTTACCGCAAACTCAACTCCGATTAGAGCAGGATCGCCCGAAATTGCGCCTATCTGGTCCAATCAAACCGCTTAGCGGCGAAACACTCGATAAACGTAAGCAAACCTTATCCGATGCTTATGTTGAGTTCCTTCGGTGCCACATCTAACGCCACATCTAATCGCTCTAAATAGTGCTCACGGCTTATCTCAATGATACCAAACTGCTCAATATGATCATTCACATATTGCACATCGAATAGCGTATAGCCCGCAGCGCGTAATGCCTTCACCATCGCCATAAGCGCAATCGTACTTGCACCAGAAACGCGGCTAAACATGCTCTCGCCAAAGAAAGCAGCACCCAGCGTAACCCCATAGATTCCACCGACAAGCTGCTCGCCCTGCCAACATTCCAAACTCTGCGCAAACCCTCGTGTCTGCAATTCGCTATAATAATCGATAATCCGATTTGAGATCCAACAACCGTCACGGTCTCGTCGACATTGCTCCATCACGCCGCGAAAATCTCGATTTAAGGTAAGTCGATATTCATGTTGCCGGAAGAGCTTTTTATTCGTTCTAGAAATATGGAAACCACCGTCTAATGGTATAAGCGCGCGCGGATCAGGATTGAACCACATAAGCTCCGGATCATCTTCACTCTGTGCCATCGGGAAATAACCCTGCGCGTAAGCATTCAGCAGCATTTCAGGAGTTATGTTTTCAATCACTTCCTTTTTTAACCCGTCGTTGCCCAACTTGTTCGGGTAATAACGAAAGCATTAGGCAGCCAGCACATGCTCAATCGCAACGGTGTAGCCACGCGCACCAAGCCCGCAAATAACCGATTCTGATAGTGCAGAAATCAGGCTCACATGGCGGAACTCTTCGCGCGCATGCGGGTTGCTAATATGCACCTCGATAATACGACCCGCATAGGTTTTCAACGCATCATGGATCGCGACAGATGTGTGAGTATAGGCCGCTGCATTGATGATAAGCGCATCGGCTTTGCATTGCTGAATCCAAGTAACGAGCTGACCTTCATCATTGCTTTGCTTAAATTCCATGCTCAAAGACGAGCCAACCGCTTCGACACACATCGCTTCAATCTCACCCAGCGTGGTCGCGCCATAAATTTCAGGCTCACGCGTACCCAACATGTTTAAGTTAGGACCGTTTAGAATAAGGATGCTGCTTGCTTTGCTCATGCACTAGCCATAGATTACAGCGCAATAGAAGGCAAGAAACATGAACATTACTCTCAATGGTGAAAAGAAAACAGTCACGGCAATGACCATTACAGAACTATTAGCCGAAATTTCCGCTCCACCGCGTGGCATTGCGGTTGAGGTGAATGCGGCCATCATCCCAAAGTCGCTGCATGCAGAGACTGCGCTGAATGATAATGATGTGGTTGAAATTGTGAGCTTTATTGGTGGGGGATGAGTATTTGATTACCCCCGCTTCGGCCTAACGGCCGACGCGATAGACGACACTTCGTTTGCTCATGGCTGGTTTGCCTACTGGCTCACTTCTTAAAACTGAGGGCCGCCTTTGTCAGGACCATTGCGGCTTTGATTGACCTGTTCGACGAAACTCAATTTCGTTTTCTTCATCATCACATCTGGCAAAACCAACGTACCATACACGCCTAATTGCTGCATTTCTGCTTTGCTCACAGCCATTTTGTTCACCATTGCCTTACCCTTTGCGGGATCTTTCTTGGCAACTTCTAACACCGCCTTATTCATTCCATTTTCTAATTTAGCAATCAAAGTCGAAGTCGCAGCGTAACTTGAAATAGGAAACCCCTGCTCTTGTCCGGCTTTATGCTTCAGCATATCATCAGCCGCTAAACCCATCCCTGCGGCTTCTGCCGCTTCGGACGAGCGTTGAAAGCTCTGCGCTGAAAGCAACTCTAATGCCGTAAGCGCACGAGCCACATCAGAATTATCCTTAAGAGACGGATTCTCAGCAATCGCTGCGGCTAACATTTTTGCGTTATTCGCAATATACTGAGACGCGCGTAAATAACCGGCTTCATTCTTTCTAGGTTCCCTTTGAGATAACGCATCATCAAGCGTTAGCTCTGCCTTTCCAGCCTTTAATTGCCTTACCGTTTCAGCAGTGCGAGCGGCAAATTGCGCGCCCAATAGCGGATCTTTCTTTGCCGCCGTTATATGGCCAAAATGCATGAGCGTATCCATCACATAGGGCGCATTCTTTGCCTGATAACCTTGACTAAACATCTGTGCTTTATCGTTAATAGCTCGACGGTCCAGACCATATTGCTCAATCACTCGATTAAGATCTTGAGGGGACTGGAACTGAGTGAGTACATCACCTGGTTCTACGCCTTCTGGTACCAACCCTACCCCTTTCTCATGCGCTTCATCGAACACTGCTTGGGTAAAATCGGCATCATAAATCTGCTGTTGCGAAAGCACTCTTGTGCCCTTCGCAATTTGCGGAATTTTATCTAGAAAGTTTATCGTGCCTGCCATACCCTTGCAGTATAGGGCATAAATGTTACCACTTTATGACGCTTTTGCGTAATAACGGCCTGCTTTTGCGAGCAATCTTAGATAGAAGGCAAAGGGCAATGGCTTGGCCGATTGCTTGGCTTGGATGCGCTTGAGCTTCCAACGGTAAATATCGCGCATTAAAAGCGCCGGCAAGATCGGACGTGACGGTAAAATTTGCTCTAGTTTTGCCACCTCCTCAAAACTCTCATATGCCTTGGAGATAAGCTCTGAGTCTTTATCTCTGACCCACTCCTTAGGGATATAGGAACGTTTAATCGCTGCGTCTTTACGTTTATCGCGCAAGATATTCGTCAGCTGTAATGCTTGCCCTAAAGCCACCGCAAAACTGTCGGCTTGAGCGCCTTGCAGACCAAAAATACGCATCGCTTGCAAGCCCACCGCGCCGGCCACGCAATAGCAATATCGCTCTAACTCTTTCTCAGTCTGTATCTCGACGGAGTCTGAGCAATCAAATTCCATGCCTTGCAGCAAATCTTCAAACGGCTGACGTGGTAACTTAAATTGCCAAATCGCTATCCCCAACTGCCGCATGATTTCATTCTCAGGCGGGCGCTGCACGGTGTAGATATTCTCCAGCTCCATTTGCCAAAAGGCGAGGTTCTCGCGGGCCTGTGGCTTGGTGGGGGCCTCATCCACCGCATCATCCACCGCACTGCAAAAATAATAGAGCGCCTTTAGGGCATAACGCTTCTTCTTACCCATAAGCAACATGGGCAGAAAGAAGCTACTAGAGCGGCGATGCGGACGATTAGCAGACACCGATAATGGCTCCTACGGCGAGCAATATACGATGAAAACTACCCAGCTTCACATGGCGTGCCATCGGGTCATTTTTACGCAATTTACGAGCCAACCCACGCGCAAAGGCGAGGATAATCCGTAATTCCCACCGCACCCCACGATGGTGGATAGTCTTGGGTAAATGCCCTGCTTCTCGCAATAGCACATCCACTTCATCCAACCATTGATGAAAGACCACACGTAATTTTGGCCCTGTTTCTGATTTTTCGAGCACTTTCTCGCTCAAACCCACTTGCGCCATCCATTCTTGCGGTACGTAAATCCGCTGACGCTTCACATAATCACTCCGAACATCCTGCAAATGATTCAAAAGCTGCAACGCCGTACAAAGCGCATCTGCGGCGGTCAAATCCGCATCGAATTCCCCAGAGACCTCCAAAACCGCATGCCCAACTGGATTCGCCGAGAGCTTACAATAGCTCAAAACTTCACCAAAAGTCTGGTAACGTTTCTTCTCTGTATCCTGCCAGAAAGCCTGCCACAGCTCATCTCCATGCGCGGGTGAGAAGGTACCATCCTGCAAACACTTATAATAAGGCAGCGCCCATTTGGGCAGCATCTCGGGCTGTTTTTCTTGCAAAGCAAGGCGGATCAAACGCAGCTGATCGCGCTTCTCTTCACGCTTGAGCACGATACTGTCGCTAATATCATCCAACCCGCGCGCATAGGAGTAAAAGTCAAGAATGGGCTGTCGCCATTGCTCGGGCAACAGTTTCGAAGCAACGGGGAAATTCTCACCGATGCTTTCTGGATCAATTCTAGATTCTTGCATGCTAGTCACCCCCTAGATATAGTCTAAACTATGAACAGTGCCAAGACTCCACGTATCGCTTGCATCGCAGATACATCAGATATCGCACAAGAAGCTTATAAGGCACTGAAAATGCTATATAAGTTTGTGAAGCCAGAAGCAAAACAAATACCCGATGTCATCCTCGTTTTGGGGGGAGATGGCTTTATGCTGCAAGTCATGCATGAACATATGCACCGGGGCATCCCTTTTTACGGCATGAATTGTGGGACCGTTGGCTTTTTGCTCAATCAATTTCGCGAAGAAATGCTGCTGGAACGCTTAGACGCCGCCAAACTGAGCACACTCTACCCTTTACGCATGTTTGCCCGCTGCTATGGCGGCGAACAGCATGAATTGCTGGCCATTAACGAGGTTTCACTCTTCCGTGAAACACGCCAAGCAGCCAATATCCGCGTCACAGTCGATCACGTGGTGCGTATCCCAACCCTGGTGGGTGATGGTATTATGGTATCAACCCCCGCCGGTAGCACCGCGTATAATTATTCTGCTGGCGGGCCTATTATCCCACTAGAAGCTAATCTTGTGGCGCTGACACCGATTAGCCCGTTCCGCCCGCGACGTTGGCGTGGAGCACTTCTACCGCAAGAATCGAGCGTTTATTTAGAGGTGTTAGATCCCGTAAAACGCCCAGTCGGCGCTGTGGCTGACTTTACCGAAGTACGCGATGTCACATCGCTTTCGATCACGCAAGACCGCTCCATTCCGCTGACGCTGATGTTCGACCCGGAGCATCATCTAGAAGAACGCCTCATCAACGAACAATTTATGTAGCTTTAAGCAAAAACGAAGTCGCTCGCGCCTAGATCATCTAGCGTGGTGAACAGCAAAAGGATGCCATTACCTCCTCCGGTCGCAAGGAAACTATGCGTGCCATCGGTAAAGGAAACCGCCATAAGTTCAGCAAAGCTATCAATGTCTGTGCCATTCATATTGGCCTGTAAGAGTAAGACATCGCCGCCCGATTGCCCCGCGCCATCAAAGCCCCAGATTGTATCGACATTACTTCCTGCCTTAAACACGAAGGTATCATCACCGAGGCCGCCATAAATTGTGTCATTACCGCTTGCCCCTACGATGCGGTCATCGCCGGAATTGCCGTAAATTTGGTCATCACCGAGGCCGCCATAAAGCGTATCGTTACCATCAACTGGATCGGTAAAGTCGCGGCCACCGACCAGAATATCATTACCGGAATTTCCATAAAGCGTATCGGAGCCCAGATCGCCGAACAGCATATCATCGCCATCCGCGCCATCACTGACACCACGGCCCGCCACCAGTGCATCGTTACCGTCGCCGCCCCGGATGGTATCGTTACCGCCGCCGCCATAAAGCGCGTTATTGAGTTCATTACCCGTCACCGAATCCGCACCGTCGCCGGCAATGGCATTTTCGATCTGCGCATTAAAGGCGATTTTGAAACGTTCGCCCCCTGCTACATTGAGGTAGTCACCGTCATTTAAGTTAAAGATGACACCGCTACCAAGACTGCTGGCATTGAGTGTATCTGTGCCAGCACCATCCCACAAAGCATAAGACTGCAACGGGCCGGTCGTCGTGCTAAAATCGTAATTAGTATTGCCAGAATTATAATTGAAATTCGGGCTATATTTCAATTGGATCGTCGTAATATCATAGAGTTGTAAATTGATAACATCATCCACGTCGCCATTATAGGCCATGACGCTATATTCGGAAGTTAGCTCTTCAACAGGTATACCGTTGGTTTTCGCTACACTGGGGTTTCCCTCCACAAAGGGATGGTCTAGCCCTACGGCATGGCCAATTTCATGAATGATCGTATACCAGCCGAAACTATTCGCCGTAATCGCATCGCCTAAAGCGGTTTCGATCGTCACATTACCACCAATGCCGCTACCGGGAAAATAGGCATAGCCTTCGGTTCCGCCTAACCCATCGATCTCTTCATTGCGAAACGCAATATCGCCATCGCCACTTGAAAGCTCGTTAAAGGTGATATTGGCGACATCGGAATAAAGCTGGAGAATATCGCGTGTGAGCGCCTGATTTGCTGTGCTTAAGGGTTTAATTACGCCGCCTAAGTCGCCCGTACCATCGGTGCCCCAAGGACCATTGAAGCTGTAGGAAACAATCGCGCCCTCGCCCAAGCTATTCGACCAAGATTCAGTCGCATTTAATGCGTTATAAATATTGGATAAAGATATCATGTGGGCAGCCTCTTAAAGATTCGTTCGTGAATTTAGGAATTGTAGCCGCAAAAGATTTATTTTTTATGAATAAGCAGGCTGAATTCCAGACGGATTCAAAGTCACCCTCTTCGAAGTTACCTGTCGTCGCATTGGCAACCAAAATGCCGTTACTTACCGCCGTCATCCCAGACCGCTCGGCTTGGCGAATTCCACCAAGTTTTCCAGATCCAGATGAACCTATATGAAGGTTTGTTAAAATTTTATCAAAAAATACCTGTCGCAGGAGCACTCCCGCGACAGGTATTTAGAGTCTTTAAATAACGATTCGCTATTTAAGCAGCTGCTGAACCTTCAGTTTCATCAACAAAAGACGCCTCTGGCGCATTTTTCATCGTTGATTTTGTGCCATTTTCAGCACCTGATTTTGTTTCATACATTTGGCTAGAAAGAATGATTTGGCCATTACCAGCTTTAAGATTCCAGTGGAATTTGCCGTTCTTAGCTTCTTTCATCTCATATTTACCTTCATCATCCGCATTCTTACGAGTGGACTCAATGCCATTCATCGCTGCAGCTTTGGTAGTGTAGCCTTCGCTTTTACCGATCACTTCACCGTTTCCAGCTTTAAGATTCCAATAAAATTCACCGTTTTTACCCGTGAAAAGTGTAAATTTACCCATAATAAATACCTCCATTTTGTCTAATATGCTTAATTTTTAAAGCGTAGCCATAGGACGGTAGCCACTTAAAAATAAAAAGTAAAGGAAAGCTAGGCGTTTGACCGCCTTTTTCAGGAGCCGTGCTCTGCTTGAACCGTCAGCATACTAACAACCGCTGGGCCAAGAATAATCAGGAATAACGAGGGTAACAAGAAGACGATGAGCGGAACAGTCATCATAACGGGCAAACGCCCGGCTTTTTGTTCTGCCAACATCAGGCGTGTATTACGATACTCATCGGCCAATACACGCAGCGTATCGGTCAGGCTCGTACCAAAGCGCTCTGTTTGTAACAACGATGCGACCAATGAACGAAACGGAACAAGATCAGAGCGCTCGGCAAGGTTAGCCAACGCCTTCTCACGATCATTCAATAAGGTGAGCTCTAAACGTGTTTTATTCATCTCATCCGTGATTTCAGGGTAAGCATGCCCCAACTCTCTACACACACGAGCCAGTGCACCATCTAAAGCCAGACCTGATTCTGTACAAACCAGTAGCAAATCTAAGGTGTCTGGAAAGGAACGCATTAATAAAAGCTCTCGCTTCGCACGACTATTGGCCAGAAAGAGGTTTGGTCCAAACCAACTTAGAGCAATCAGAAGAAGAGTCCCGACCCCCTTCATCATCTTTTTCGCCATTCCCTCATCCACACCCGTAGTCCAAAGCACATAGATGAGCAAAACAGCAATGGGGGTCGTAATCCATTTATAGGCTAAGTAATTAACGGGCCCATCCACCGGATCGACACCTGCACGATAAAACTTATAAAAGTTTAAACGGCGAAACTCTGTCAGGTTTGTCACGAGCCCAACAAAAGGCTCCATCACGGCAGCGATACCGGCACCATCACCCTCACGCTTGCGATCAATCGCGTCCTTTGTCTCTGAATCTGAAGGTGCCAGACGGCGCAAACGGGCTTTTAGGCTCTCTTTTTTAGAGATGTTGACCGCCCACATGAAAACGATAAAGACAAGAAAAGCCACCAATATCGGAACCCCGTACTGGATAACTTCACCTAAAAATCCTTCGTCTTTTTCCATAACACCCTCTAAATATCGATATCGATCATTTTATTGATGATAAAAATAGCCATTAAGATCAACCCAATCGCCGCCGAAAGAATAATATTACCTATGAGCGTATCATACAGTGGTTGCAAATATTGCGGACTCGTAAATTGAATCGCACAGAATACGAGCACTGGAAGTGCCCCCAAAATAACAAGAGTCGCCTTACCCTCTGACGTCATCGCAGAAATCTTTTGCTGTAGGCGCTTACGTCCACGAATCACGTTCGATAAGTTCTTCAAAATTTCGGCGAGGTTACCGCCCGTTTCTTGCTGCACCGCTAATACAACAACGAAGAAATGCACATCCTGCTCATCGACACGCTTGGCCAAACGACGCAAAGCATCCACCAGCGGACGACCGTAGGCAATTTCATTCACTAACTGACGGAACTCTGGCGCGACCGGAGCTTCCATATTATCAGCAATCATGCGTAACGCCGTGTTTAACGGATGTCCTGATTTCACACTTCGTACAATCATATCAATCGCTTCAGGGAATTGATCGATAAATTTACGGTTACGTTTTTTAATTTCCCATGTGAAGAATTTTTTCGGAATGTAATACGTCAAGAGCCCTGCGAAAAGGAGCGAGTAAGGACCGAATGGAAATGCTAAAATAATGGATAGAACCACAAATAAGCTCACCATAATAAGTAAGACTGACTTGATACGCTGTGCATGACCGGCTTTTAAAAGCTTCGCATAAAAACTTTCCGCGCCCGGCAAGCTTAGTAAAACTCTTGTTAAACCCGTTGCCTCTTCCTTAAAATGCGCGGCAGCATCGCCGTCATCTTGCATTGAGGGCTCATCATCAGATCCCGTTGCAATTTGATCAATGATAGATTTCGTGCGTTGCTCGCCTCTATCTGGAAGAAGACGTAACGCCGTAGCTGACAGTAGTAAAAATACTATCGCTCCCGTTCCTATAACAACCAGCGGCTCCATTAGCGCACCATTCTCCCTTTACATCATTCCCGGCGAACCGGTGAGGGTTTGCGACATTTCTTGATCTAACCCATAGTAACTTGCCTGCTCCATAAAGCGAGGTTTAACCCCGTTACAGATAAACTGACCCTGCAATTTCCCGTCTTCCGACATGCCAGTGGGTTTAAAATGGAACAATGTTTGAGTAATGATCACATCACCCTCCATTCCAACAATCTCTTCAATCTGAGTAATCTTACGGCTACCATCACGCATACGGCTAATTTGAACAACCATATTAAGTGAGCCTGCAATCTGATTACGCAAGGTTGATAGCGGGAAATTCAGACCCGTCAGGCCGAATAGATTCTCCAGACGGGTTAGACATTCACGTGGATTATTCGCATGAATCGTTGCCATCGAACCATCGTGACCCGTATTCATCGCTTGAAGTACATCAATGACCTCTTCGCCACGAATCTCACCCAGAATGATTCGATCCGGACGCATACGTAGAGCATTTTTCACCAAAGCACGCTGAGTCACCTCACCCACGCCCTCCATATTTGCCGGACGAGTCTCCAGTCGCAACACGTGGGGTTGATGCATTTGCAGCTCGGCGGCATCCTCAATCGTAATAACGCGTTCGCCTTCTTCAATATGACCCGAAAGCGCATTAAGAAGCGTTGTCTTCCCTGAACCCGTCCCCCCCGAGATCAAGATATTCATTCGAATCTGCGAGCAAATCTCTAGGAAGCGCACCATTTCAGGTGTCGCCGACCCATAATCGATATATTGCGTTAGTGGCATCTTATTTTGCTTAAACTTACGAATCGAAACTAAGGAACCGTCGAGCGCCAAAGGCGGAATAATCGCATTAAAACGTGAACCATCCGGCATACGCGCATCGACCATTGGGCTTGTTTCATCCACCCGACGCCCCACACGTTGTACAATTTTTTGAATCACATTCAGAAGGTGACGCTCCGAAACAAACCGAACATCGGTTACGCTAATTTTACCCGCTTTCTCAATATAAACCTGATTCGCACCATTAACCATGATATCGGACACATCAGGATCGGCGAGAAGGACCTCCAAAGGTCCAAAACCTAGCACATCATCCAAGAGGGATTTTTTCAACAACTCATGTTGAGCCGCCGTTAGCGGTAAATTCACCTTCTCAATTAATGCATTGATTTCATCGAGAATTTCCTGGCGGCGGTCCTCTTCACCAGTTTTCTCAAGCTCTTCAAAATCAAGCCTCTCCAACAACTCTTCCGAAATCAGCAACTTCGCTTTAATATAATCTGGCGTTTCGAGATTTCTATCCGTGTAGGCTGACTGCTTTCCTCGTGCCGCTTCCGCCATCTTTTTACGCTGCTCAAGGAGCGACTCTTGCTCTGCCAGCATTCGCTCTTGGCTTGCGACCAAAGCACCGTCCGTTTGTTGCTGCGCTTGTTCCGGCTGCATCACATTTACTGGTAAGTTCGCTCCGGCATCTGCAGGAGGAGGAGGAGTTGGCGGCACTGAAGAAGGGACGTGCGGCACCGAACCCGCAGGGGGAACAGACGGCTGAACCGGAGGCATTGGCGCCGCCGAAGGAGGAGAGGCTGGAGCTGCAACAGGTTGCCCGGCAGGCTCTGCAGGTGTAATTGGAACTGCATCTACAGGAAAAGCTCCAGAACCATCATCTTTTTTCTTACCAAACATCATTTACCTCTTTTTATTTTTTAAAGAGCGAGAAACGCCCATCAGATGATTTTAAGGATGCCGCATCAGTAGACAGCCCCATCAACATTCCCGCTAAACCTTTTAACTGACTTGCTAACATCGATTGGCTGACTTCCATAATCATTTGCCCTTGGCTTTCCGCCGCAACGATCGTTTTAATGTCATTGGCCACGCTATAGTCAATCGCATGGGAACAAACACGTTCGAAATCTTTGTCGCTGATACCTTCTTTAAATTTGGCACCACTACGGTTAATCGCCACTTTGACCATATCGTCTGAGATACCCATGTTACGCCACAGGCCAAGCAACCGCGCCGCATGTGTAATCGAACGCAACCAAAGTTGCGAAACCAATACAATATCCGTCGAGGCACTGATGGTTGACGCAGTCCAGTTAGACCAAATATGGGGTAAATCAATCACCACACAATCATATTCAGATTTCAGAGTCGCGATAAGTCCGCGAATGGTTTCCGGATTCATATCCGGCAAGTATTTAAGTTCCTCAGGTGCCGCAATCACCGATAGATTATCACCATAAGGGCTAATCATTCGGCGTACTAACGTTGGATCAACACCACGATCAGGATGATCAAAAATTTCTTTAATCCCGAACTGCGTATTTAGATCAAGATTCTTAGCTACCATCCCAAATTGATAGTCCATATCCACTAAGACAACTTTTTTGCGATAGTCCGTCGCCATCGAATAAGCAACATTCATTGCGAGGGTACTTGAACCGTCACCCGAAGCAGCGCTCATAAAAGTGACAACCTTTTTGCCATCTCCAGCATCGCCGCCACGGCCAGCCATAAGGGCAGTCTTCACTTCTTGCAGGTCAACAGGATGCGTAAAATATTCCAACACGCCCAGCTGCGTAAGTTCACGATAAAACTTAATATCGTTGATTCGACCAATCACGATCACACGTGTGCCAGCTTCACAAGATTCAGCCAATTGGTCAATCTCGTTAATCACTTCACCGGTTCGTGTCCCGATATCAATGATAATGTAAGCAGGGCTGTGTTCGCGAGAAGCAAGCGCAACAGCTGCTTGCATGGGTGAACCCATGATCACATCAGCATAAGGGTACCCTAGTGAATTTGCGATTTGATTCGCAAAATTAGAGTCTCCATCTTCTGGAAGCACCGCCATCACAGGACTATGTAGCGACATAAAACCTCTCTTTGTATCTTAGGACTATCATTCGCATAGTCTAACGAGCAAACGTTAAGAAATGACTACCCGAATTAATTTGAAGTAGTCTTAATATCAAACTGTGTTTCGAAATTAGGATTTACCTCAGCTGGCGATGCATTATATGGCTGGCGATAACCATCCATCACACGCTGCACACGCTCTGCATCAGGCAAATCGAGCAAAGCAGGACTTGTGAATTGGCGCTTATCCGTAACCATTTGAACGATATTACTTGACATCGTACAGCCAAAAGTCGGGTGAGGTAAATTATAAGGATTAACTCCGTTTTCAATATAGCGATTCTCACAATCACGTGCCAACACGCGCTCATAAACTAGAGTGACCATGTTATCGCCCGATGCAACAAACACCGTTGAAACACCGAATTGCTGCAAAATTTGCTCTGCTTCTGCACAGTTTGAATCACCATCCATGCAATAAAGCTCTGCACGAGTCGGCTGATCCTGATTCACCCAGTTGAGTAAATCATCCAAAGCTGAATAATCATTTAGCTCAAAGTTCACAATCTCAGACGATTGATCTAATAACGCCTCGGGCTGCCCTCGCTCATAATATGCTTCATGAGGAATGTTACTACACGCCGCCACAGAAGATAGAAGGCCGATTGCAGCTAAAGATCTTAATTTCATTTTCATCATTTACTCCACCATAAATCCGATTGGGCCTTCGAGGCTGGGAGCCTGCGATAAGCGACGTTCTTTTCCATTTGGTCCCATTGCTGAGAGCGCCCCGTAGAAGAACATTTCCATATTACTTGGCGCGCGATAACGATCCGTTGGGAAACGCACCTCATCACTCTTTTGAGGATCCACCAGATAAGGAGTCACCGCGATGACCAACTCTGTTTCGTTGCGTTCAAACTCCGTACTACGCAGCAATGCACTCAAGATAGGAATCTCATTAATACCCGGCAATTGACGTAAGCTCGTCGCGACATCGTTACGAATCAAACCCGCGATCATAAAGCTTTCACCTGGCGCTAACTCAACCGTCGTCTTCGCACGACGCGTCGTGAGAGCAGGAACTGAGACACCACCAGTCGTTACACCATCTGTTCCACTAAGTTCAGATACTTCAGGAAGAACCGTTAGACGGATACGATTTTCGCTCAACACGTAAGGGATGAAAGAAACTGAAACACCGAAAGGTTTGTAATCAATACTTATATTTCCATCACTGCCCGAAGCAACGGGAATGGGAAATTCGCCACCAGCCAAGAACTCCGCCTGCTCACCCGAAAGTGCTACAAGATTTGGCTCAGCCAAGATTTTCAGAAGACCGTCTGTTTCCAACGCATCGAGAGAAGCACCTAAGGTTAAGCCGCCCTTATTAAGGACTCCACCCAAGAATGAGAAGGACCCTGCACCCGGCACAAAGGTACCGAAGTCCACACCGCTATTCGCAGTAACACCTGGAATTCCGCCTCCTGAAGCCGCCACACCAGAGAACGACCCCCCTGAGTTTGCACCTTGCAAACTAATGCCTAACTTTTTCATCGCGTTGCGACGAATCTCGCCAACACGAACACGCAACATCACTTGCTGACCTGAGCTCACTCGCATCAAGTTAACAATTTCAGAGCGCTTTTCTGTCGCAGGAGAATCACCATCAACGAATTGACTGATAATCTCCAACGCCTTATCAACCGATGCGGCACCACTTACCTCACCTGTAAGGGCAAGATTAGTATTCACCAAATCCACACCGATACTTTCGTATGGCAAGAATTCACGAAGGGCTTTACGGATCGCAGGAAGGTCATAGCTGACCGTAACTTCAATCGTTTTAATTTCATTGCGCGCCTTATCAATCAAACGAACCGTTGTTTGACCTCGACTTACACCAACAATCGAAAGACGGTTAGGTCCATGCACATGGATATCAGCGATTTCCGGATTCGCCACCATTGCTTCCGCAATTTCAGGCCCGGTTGAAACAATACGCGAACGGTTAAGCGGTACAATGAACGATTCTGCTATTGCAGCACCTGTCCACGCAACCACCAGCGCGAAGACCAATAGGAACTTAGTTTTCATCAGCGATCTCCACCTCTAGTTCTTCAATTTTATTGCCACGCACAACGCTTATCTTTGCCTTTGTCGTGTCATCTTTTTTCTGAGCTCTCTTCAGCATATCTTCGCTGAATTCAACGTCAAAGTCGTAAAGCTGCGGGAAATTCCCTGGCGGCAAGCCACGCGTCAAGTCTTCTTGTCCTGAAGGACGAACCCAAGCGGCGCCTTTATCTTTTAACGAACGAAGCGCGAGTGAAATTTCACCCTCACGCTCGGCCAAACGCACACGCTGAGAATCTAACTGCCCTAGCTCCAAAGTCACACTAGAGGGTAAACGCTTCTTTTTCTTAGGGTCTTGCTGTCCGGCCATTGCATATTGGTCAATAGCAAGCACGCGCACATCTGGAACTAAAATCTCCGTCACGCGTTTTTCGTACTGACCTTTAATATCATCATCTTCGTCTTCGCTCAGGCTGGCTTCTTGTTTTTCCTTATCGCTGATCAATGTATGCGTCAAAAGAACGTCCACACGATCACCCGGATAAACAAAGCCCGCAACCGACGTAACACCATTCACTGAAACAGTCACTGCACGCATACCCGCTGGAAGCGTGGCGGCCAAGAAACTTGGATCATTCGGATTTGCCAATTTAGCGCGCAAGATAACTTCGCGTGGCTGGAAGTGCGAACGTGCCACCATACCCACAATCGTTGGAGCCTTATCACCGGCAACGATAAAACTTGGCCCCACCAAATGCTGTGGCCAAGTTTGCTTATCAATCATACCTTGCTCAATGACGGTGCCCACAGGAATTTCCTGCTTCGCAACATAAACGAGTTTTTCTGGAACTTTTTTCTCAACGACTTGAGGTTTCTGCAATAGCTGCGTCGACTCTTTGTCGCCAGCAATTAGGTTATACATCAAAGCCATCGCACCAACGGCGATTGCAAAGATCAGAATAAATACCAAAGGACGCATAGGCGGGCCCCATTCCCTAAATTAATTTCTATAGTATTTTTGTATAATGCCAACCCCTCAATCACCTAGACTTAGGGGTGTAAAACAGTTCCAACCCCTCAATCGCTTCTTCTTTGTGGGTTTTAAACAACACATCTTTCACCCACCACCGCCTTTCCGGTTGTCAGCCCCGCCGCAAATGCTTATAGATACTCGCATGAATGACCGTATTTTGATTCTCGATTTTGGTTCCCAAGTTACACAACTGATTGCACGACGCGTTCGTGAGTCTGGGGTTTATTGCGAAATCCTTCCTTTCAATGTTTCGGATGAAAAGATTCGCGACTTTAAACCTAAAGGGATTATCCTCTCCGGCGGCCCTGCATCGGTAAGCGGTGAAGCATCGCCCAAAGTTAACAAAATAGTGTTTAAAATGGAGCTACCTATCTTGGGCATCTGCTATGGCCAACAGGGCTTATGTGATAGTTTAGGCGGCACGGTCGCAACCTCTGACCACCGCGAATTCGGACGCGCACAATTAGAAATTAAAAAAGACTCTTCTCTTTATAAGGGAATTTGGGAAACCGGTAAAAACTACCAAGTTTGGATGAGTCACGGCGATCGCATCACTCAATTGCCCAAAGGCTTTGAGGTGATCGCAACCACTGAAGGCGCTCCTTTTGCCGCCATCGCAGATGAAAAACGTCACTATTATGGAGTGCAGTTCCACCCTGAAGTGATGCACACGCCTGACGGTGCAAAATTACTGCACAACTTCACTCATGCGATATGTGGCTGCTCAGGCGATTGGTCGATGGAGCATTTCCATACGGAAGCCATTTCCAAGATTCGCCGTGAAGTCGGTACCGACAGAGTCCTTTGCGCGGTGAGTGGCGGAGTCGATTCTTCTGTCGTGGCAAAACTCCTGCACGAGGCGATCGGCGATCAGCTTATCTGCGTCTTCGTGAATACGGGCTTACTGCGCGAGGGTGAAGGCGAAGAAGTGCGCAAGCGCTACGCGGAAAATTACCATGTGCCGCTAACTTATGTCGATGCAAGCCGCTTATTTCTGCAGCGCCTTGCGGGTGTAAGTGATCCGGAACGTAAACGTAAAATTATTGGCGCAGCCTTTATCGAAGTCTTCGAACAAGAAGTCGAAAAAGCCGGTGGCGCTGATTATCTTGCCCAAGGCACGCTTTATCCTGATGTGATTGAGTCCGTTAGTTTTACCGGGGGCCCGAGCGTTACCATTAAATCACATCATAATGTGGGCGGCCTTCCTGACCATATGAAGTTAAAGCTTATTGAACCGGTACGCGAGCTGTTTAAAGATGAAGTGCGCGCCCTGGGCGAAGAGCTCGGCATGGCAAAAGACTTGCTTGCACGCCATCCCTTCCCAGGCCCGGGCCTGGGAATTCGCATCCCTGGCGAAGTAACAGAAGAAAAAGCCAATATTTTACGCAAAGCCGATGCGGTTTACCTCGATGAGATTCGTAAGGCCGGGCTTTACGATGAAATCTGGCAAGCTTTTGCCGTTCTACTGCCGGTACGTACCGTTGGCGTGATGGGCGATAACCGTACCTATGATTATGCCTGCGCCTTACGCGCGGTGACTTCAACCGATGGTATGACAGCAGATTACTATCCGTTCAGCCATGAGTTTCTTGGTCGGGCAGCAACGCGTATCATTAATGAAGTGCGTGGGATTAACCGCGTCGTTTATGATATTACCAGTAAACCTCCCGGAACGATTGAGTGGGAATAGAAAATGGCTAAGAAAAAACCTGACCCTGAAAAAGAAGCACAAATCGCTGATGATCTACTTATCCGTGAAGTGGATGATGATCTACGTGCGGAAAAACTTCAAAACTGGTGGCAGAAATTTGGCTCGCTACTCGTAGGAGGCTGCGTCACGATCGTGGTGGCCACGATTGCGTATCAAATTGCGAATTCTTACCGCGATGGCAAGGCTGAAGAGCGCACCGCCACTCTACTTGAGGCGATTTCTTTGGCTGATAAGGGCCAAACGGAGACGGCCCTCTCAAAACTTTCGCCTCTGGCACAAGAAAACTCATCTGCAGGTGCGCTTGCCGGCTTACAAGCAGCCTATCTAAAACAGAAAGGCGGGGCTACAATGGCCACAGCATTTGAAAGTTTGGCACAACAGGATGAACAACCTGTCATTGCTGATCTCGCCAAAATTCAAAGCGAGAAGCTTGATGCGATTGGAAAAGAGAGCCCGTTTTATGCACTTGCGACGGAACAAAAAGCCATTAAATTTATCAATGGCGACAAAAAACCCGAAGCACGTAAATTGCTTTTAAGCTTACTGGATCGCACGGACCTTCCAAACAGCCAGCGTCAGCGCCTGAACGAACTCCTGCAGGGGGTTAATTAACATGATGCGCGGTATTCTTTTGACGCTTTCTTGCACGATGTTACTGGCTCTTTCGAGCTGTAACTACCTGCCCGATTGGATCGGCGACCAAGAAGATGAAAAGATCCTTCCTGGCGAGCGCATCGCGCTCAAACGCCGCGCCGAATTATTCGAAGCGGAACTTCCAGCCGCCGAAGGCAACATTCAATTACCGCCTGAACGCCGCAATGCATCATGGAACCAACCGCTTGGCAGCTCTGCTGGCGTTTCGGATCACCTCACACTTGCGCAGCCCTTACAAGTTGCCGCCTCTACTTCTGTCGGCGAAGGCACTTCTTTTAGCACCCTGATTATTCCTGCGCCGGTCATCGAGAATGGCCGTGTATTTGCACTGGATGGCAACGGCGCCTTAAGCGCGCATGATAGCACAAGCCTTGAACTTATCTGGCAATCTGACGCACTTGTCAGTGAAGATAGCGACGATTCACTGCTTGGTGGCGGCTTGGCTGTGGCCGGCAAAGTGCTTTACGCCGCCAATGATGAAGGCAAAATTATTGCCCTCTCTACCGAAGATGGCCGCCTATTTTGGCAGCAAGAACTGAACCTTCCCTTACGTGCAGCGCCACGCTTGATCGGTAAAATCTTGCTCATTCTCTCCGCCGACAACCAATTACTCGCACTCAATCGCCGTGATGGCGAACCACGCTGGATTCATCAAGGTTTGAATGATCAGGCGAGCCAATTGCAATCGACCGTTCCCGCCGCCGGTGGCGAAATGGTGCTAGCCACTTATTCTTCCGGCGAAGTTACCGCCCTTTCACTGAAAGACGGATCTGAGTTATGGTCCGATATGCTAGCCGGTAGTGCACAGACCGCGTTGCAAGACGAACGCTTTGGCGCGCTGAGCACCTTAATGACGCCGCGCGTCTCTTTCGCCGGATCGGCTAAATCTTTCACGGCTTATATGACCGGCAATGGCCGTCGTATTTGGGAACGTCGCGTCCCCCTCGCTGCACAGCCTTGGCTGACAGGCACCACACTTTATATGCTAACGACCGACTATCAGCTTATGGCCGTCAATGGCGGTAACGGGAAAATTCTTTGGGTGCAAACCCTTGATAAAAAAGACGGTGGATCGACCATTCTATGGCAACATCCGATCGTTGCTTCTGACACGGTCTGGATGGTTGGCAGCCACGGACAATTAAAAGCCTTTAACGCTCTGACCGGAGAAGAAGGAAATGCCCTCGAAATTCCGGAAGGGGTTGTCGCCGCACCGGTTATTGCGGATGGCGCCCTCTACCTAATGGATAAAGGAGCAACGCTACACGCGTTGCGTTAAATATTATGCTCACCCTTGCACTTGTAGGTCGTCCGAATGTCGGAAAATCGACCCTGTTTAACCGCCTCACCGGCACACGCCACGCAATTGTGGATGATCAACCAGGTGTAACCCGCGACCGTCGCTATGGCGAAGGCAATATCGGACCGATGGATTTCCGCGTTGTAGACACGGCCGGAATGGAAGATGGCCGCGGCACAGGCGAGCTACAATCACGTATGCTAGACATGACACGCGACGGCATTCAAGAAGCCGATATCGCCGTGATGATGATTGATGGGCTCGCAGGCGTAACACCTGAGGATTCCTATTTCGCTCGCTGGCTACGTAAAACCGGAAAGCCGGTGATTCTCGCTGTGAATAAAGCGGAGAGCAAACGCGCACATCCCTCACTTTCCGATGCGTGGGAGCTTGGGCTGGGCGAGCCTGTGCCCATCTCCGCCGAACATGGCGAAGGTCTGGCCGATCTTTACGATGCGCTAACCGATACGTGCCAAGAACATAAACTGGATCAATTTGGCACGGATGAGCCGGAAGAAGACAAAAACACCCCCCTACAGCTCGCCATTATTGGCCGTCCCAATGCGGGGAAATCTACCCTCATTAACGCGCTGTTAGGCGAAGATCGCGTATTAACCGGCCCTGAAGCCGGCGTCACCCGCGACGCTATCGCCATTGATTGGAATTGGGGCGATCGACCGATTAAATTGGTCGATACGGCCGGTTTACGCAAACAAGCTAGACGTAACGAAAAGCTCGAACGTCTTTCTGCAGTCGATTCCATGCGCGCCATTCAATATGCACATGTGTGCGTACTATTGCTCGATGCCGCCTGCCCGCTGGATAAACAGGATCTGATCCTCGCTGATCATATCGTCGAAGAAGGCCGCGGACTCGTGATCGCTGTCAATAAATGGGACGAAGTCGACCGCCCTGAGGCCTGGATGACCGCGCTCAATAAGATTGTCGAAAAACGCCTCGCCATGGTGCGTGGTGTCGTGATTTTGCCGATCTCAGCCGAGAAAAAGACCGGCTTTAAAGACCTAATGCAAGCCGTGTTTGAAGTGTATGAGCTGTGGAATACACGCATTCCAACCGGCCAGTTAAACCGCTGGCTCGACGGGATGTTGCTCGATCATCCACCGCCACTCACCAAATCGAAACGCCCGATCAAGCTCAAATATATCACGCAGATTAAAGCACGCCCGCCCACCTTCGCACTGTTTGCCACGCGTAAAGACAAGCTGCCAGAAAGCTATCGTCGCTATCTGGTCGGTGGTATCCGCAAGGCCTTTGACCTGCCCGCCACGCCAATACGCCTAACCATGCGCGGCGGCGAAAACCCCTATGCGCATAAGGCAAAAAAGACCCGATAGAAGGATATTTCTTCGCACTTGTAGCAAAGAGCTCCTCTCTTATGTTTGCCAGATTATATCGACAAACAACTTAATGCTGATTAGTGGCTCCATTCTTGCTACAGTAGGACTCTATGGCAGAAGGCGGCAAAGACGATTCGGAAAAAACCGAAGAACCCACCCAGAAACGCTTGGAAGAAGCACTGAAGAAGGGGCAGGTCTACCAATCGCGTGAAGTCAATAGCCTGTTCATCCTGTTTACCTTTGCCATGATTCTCGCCTGGGGCGCCGATAGCGTCTTTCGCAGCGCCGCCAATAATATGGCGCAATTTATCCAACGCCCCGAATCGATCCCGGTAGATGCTTCTAGCCTTGGAGATGTGCTGGAAGTTACCGTCGCCAATGTCGCGATCACGATGTCCATCCCCATGCTAGCCTTTGTCGCTGCGGTTTTACTGGCCGGATTTGGCCAAAAACCTTTGACCATTTCCACAGACCCGATCAAACCTAAATTAGAGAAAATCTCTATCCCCAAAGGGATTAAGCGAATGTTTTCCATGCGCTCGATTACGGAGTTCCTGAAAGGTATTTTTAAAATCTCTGTGGTGGGTTTCGTCGCTTTTTGGGTCGTTTGGCCACGCCAGCAGGAGCTACAACGCCTTCCCAACACCGATCTTGGCGGTTTAATGGACTTCCTCAAAGACTCTGCCGTCGCCATGTTAATTGGGGTTATTACGGTCGTCTTCTTCATCGCCCTACTCGATTATTTCTACCAACGTTTCGAATATATGAAGAATTTGCGCATGTCGAAACAAGATATTAAAGACGAATATAAGCAGCAAGAGGGCGACCCGATGGTCAAAAACCGCTTGCGCCAGATTCGCATGGAACGTGCCCAAAAACGGATGATGGCGAATGTTCCCGGCGCCGATGTGATTATCACCAACCCGACCCACTACGCAGTGGCACTCAAATATAACCAAGGCAACATGGCCGCACCAGAAGTGGTCGCGAAGGGTAAAGACAAAGTCGCCTTCCGCATCCGTGATGTCGCCGATAAAAATGATATCCCGATTGTTGAAAACCCGCCGCTTGCGCGGGCGCTGTTCACTGTCGATGTCGAGGATGAAGTGCCGTTAGAGCATTATAAGGCCGTGGCAGAAATCATCTCTTATGTTTACAAACTTAAAGGTAAGAAGCTTTAGGCACCGCTAATTCTTGCTCATGTCCCATTTTAGTGCATCCTTTTAGACAGATGAAAGGGAGTCTTAATGACCCAACCTATGACCACCGAAAAACCTAGCCCGCTACCTCGCTTTATGGCGATATTTTTTGCAGCGCTGATTATCATTCTTTCCACCAGCACTTTAGTGCATGAGGCCGATCGCTACGCAATATTTCTGTTCGTGCTAATTTTGCTGCTTGGCGGCTTATTCGCCATTTGCTATCGCTTTATGAAACAGCAAGATGAGCTCACCTCGCTCGCTCGCTTCCAAACAGCCCTCTTCTCGGCGGCCGCGCGCAACCAATCAGCCTTTTACCTGATCATTCGTGACGGAAAAACCGTCGAATTTACCGATACAGAGTTCCAAAAATCCTTCCCTGATGCAGCAGCGCTTGCGCCCAAAGGGCTTAAAGCCATGATGGATAGCCTGCAATTGCCTGAAGAGGCCCAGCGCACGCTTAATCATGCCATTACAACGCACCAGAACGCCTTCATCAAAGAAACGCTCGTCGGTGAAGAAGAGGGAGACTTTATTCTCTCCTATGAATCACTCAACAAACCGGATGAGTATGGTGTCTTACGGGGCCGTCCATTCGTGGAACGCGAAAACCTCAAGACAGGCGAGGCACCGGCAGAGGAAGCAAAGCAAGAGGCTTCCGCCGCTATCATAACCTTAGATACATCGCCACTAGAACCTTTCATTGCCAATTCGCCGCTCGCCGCCGCGTGTCTGGATATGAATGGCAAGATCACCAGCTCCAACGCTTCGTTCCGTGAGCTGACCGATACAACTGATAAACCGGCTGGCTGGCACTTTATCGAAGCCGTCGATGACGAAAATCGTGCCGACATTACCGCACGATTGGATAGCTTAAACACAGAAAGCGCCGAAACCTCCCCCCTTGATGTGACGATGGAGAGCAACAAGGAACATTCCGCGATGCTCTATTTCAGCCGCTATGAGAAAAGAAATGGCGATCCGCAAATTCTACTCCACTTGATTGATACGACGGAGCAAAAAAGCCTCGAAGTGAAATATGCGCATTCACAAAAGATGCAGGCGGTCGGTCAACTGGCTGGCGGCGTCGCGCATGATTTCAACAACTTGCTCACTGCAATGATCGGCTTTTGTGACCTTCTGTTACAGCGTCACCCTGCTGGAGACCAATCCTTTGCCGATATTATGCAGGTGAAACAAAATGCAAATCGTGCGGCTAACTTGGTACGTCAATTGCTGGCTTTCTCACGTCGTCAAACATTACAGCCCAAAATGCTAGAGCTAACCGATGTGGTGGCTGAACTGTCCAACCTTATCCGTCGCCTCATTGGCGAAAGCATCGACCTAAAAGTTGTGCATGGTCGCGATATCGGGCATGTGAAAGCGGATCAAGGCCAGCTCGAACAAGTGTTCATCAATCTCGCCGTTAACGCACGCGATGCGATGGGCGATGGCGGGATGCTCACGCTCAATACCAGCGTGATCGACATTAAAAACGCCAAAGATCTCGACGATAATTTGGTCGCTCCCCCGGAAGAAGACCCGATCCAACCGGGTAACTATGTGCTGGTTGAATTTGTCGATACAGGCTGCGGCATTGAACCTGAAGGCCTACAAAAGATTTTCGAACCGTTCTTCTCTACGAAAGAAGTCGGCGCGGGCACTGGCCTCGGCCTTGCCACGGTTTACGGTATCATCAAGCAAACGGGCGGCTATGTTTATGTCGATAGTAAGCTGGGTGAGGGCACACGTTTTTGCCTCTATTTCCCACGCTATGAACTTGAAGCGGGTGCGGCAGCGGCAGCAGCGGCAATCGAGATCGAAACGCCTGCAGATTTGACCGGCGACAGCACGATCCTACTGGTCGAAGATGAAGAGCCAGTGCGTAACTTCGCGGCGCGTGCCTTGCGTAATAAAGGCTATACCGTGCTCGAAGCTGATTGCGGCGAGCAAGCAATTGAGGTGATTGAAGAGCATGGCGACAAGCTCGATGTGATTGTAAGTGATGTCATCATGCCTGGCATGAAT
Organism: Rickettsiales bacterium; assembly: GCA_029252805.1. Classification (NCBI taxonomy): domain Bacteria; kingdom Pseudomonadati; phylum Pseudomonadota; class Alphaproteobacteria; order Rickettsiales; species Rickettsiales bacterium. Next base: position 11,346 of record JAQXAR010000009.1, on the reverse strand, counting down.
GGTCCTGAGATGATCAAGAAAATCGTACCCGACCATCCGAATGTGAAGATCATCTTCATCTCGGGTTATGCGGAAGATGCCTTTACCGATTCCTTCGGCGATGATTATGAGTTCAACTTCTTACCCAAGCCCTTCACGTTGAAGCAACTGGCAGCCAAGATCAAAGAAGTCGAAAACGAATAGGCTCAGTGAACGACTACTCTTCGCGGAAAGCCTTGCGGAAGCTGTCTGTAATCGGCGTCATCAAATAAGAAAGCACACTGCGCTCACCCGTTACAATCAACGTATCGGCTGGCATGCCCGGTGAAAGATGGATACCCTCATTCTCTTCTAAAGCCTTTTCACTCACACGGATACGCGCACTGTAATAAGGCATCCCGGTACGCTTATCTTCAAAACGATCCGGTGATACATGTATCACCTCCGCATTCAAAGGTGGCACACGGCGTGTAGCATAGGCTGAGAGCATAACACGTGCCTTTAAGCCGGGGCGCACTACATCAATATCTTGCGGTGATACTTTCGCTTCAACCAGTAACTCATCAATCGGTACAATTTCCATGATCGCATCACCGGGGCGGATCACTCCACCAATCGTATGCACTTTTAACGCCGTTATAATGCCCGACAAAGGCGCATTAATGATAATACGGTCAATGATGTCGGCGGAAGCCTTTAGACGCTCCTGAAGGTCGGCTATCTTATCAACCGTTTCGCGCTTTTCTGTCGCCACTTTATTAGCAAACTCATTGCGACCATTGATAATTTGGAGATCAGCCTCAGCGATGGATTGTTCCGCACGTGAAATACGCGCTTTAAAGTTACCACGATCGCCCTTGAGGCTCGCTTGCTGGCGTTGCAATGCCAACAGACGCGGCTTTTGCGCATTGCCTTGCTTGAGGAGTTTACGCACGGCGCGAATCTCTTCAGCCAAAAGCGCAATTTGCTCAGAGGCAGAATCAATCTGTGCCTGCAAACCAACAATCTCTTCTCTAAACTGTGCCTTCTTCTGCTCTAATACTTTGGCCTGCCCTTGCACGCTCGCACGACGAGACTCAAATAAGCGCTTCTGGCTGATAATAATTTCTGTCAGGGTTTGGGTCGGCTTTTCTGGATTGAGTAACTCATCCGGAAAGGCAATCTCTGGCGTATCGTCACGCTCTGCAATCAAACGCGCTTCCGTTGCGCGGGCAGTTTGGTATTGCTTACCAAACAAATCCATCCGCGCACGTGCTGCGGTTTCATTCAAGCGAATAAGTGGCTGACCGGCTTTAATCGTCTGTCCTTCACGGACATAAATCTCTTCGACAATCCCGCCTTCTAAATGCTGAATCGTCTTTTTGTTACCGGAAAGAATGATCTTACCCGGTGCAATTGCCGCACTCGCAAGCGGCGCAAACGCTGCCCATAAGCCAAGGAAACCGAAAACGAAAATCATCATCCAGCCGCCCACAATAATCGGCTGACGCGTCACATCATTAGGCGTATCGCCTCCCGATGAAGCAGGAGCCATCCAGTTATTGACATAGTCCAAGAGCCCCATGACACGACTGATCAATGGCATCACCTTTTCTAAAGGAGATTGCATCTCGTCAGGCGCAGCAGCTTGCGCCGAACCATCAATCGCTTGATCTGCAGGAATTTGAGCCGTTTCGGCTTTTAGAGGTAACGATTCTTCGCCCATTACTCTGCCTTTGGTTTTGCTGGTTTTATTTTTTTACTGGAAGCCGGTGCAGGCTGCGCTTGCGTATATTTACTCAAGACTTCATCGCGCAGACCAAAATCTTTAATCATCCCGTCCTTTAACATCAGGATCTTATCAACGCTGGTCACGATTGACGGCTTATGCGCCACTAAGATAAAGGTGATACTCGCTTCTTTCATGCGAATAATCGTTTCACGTAACGCCGTCTCGCCTTCGCCATCCAGATTGGCATTTGGCTCATCCAACACGACAAAAGACGGTCTCTTATAAAGCGCACGCGCAAGACCTACGCGCTGGCGTTGCCCGGGAGACAGACTCACCGAAAGCGCATTGAATTCTGTTTCATAGCCTTGCGGCAAACGTAAAATCATTTCATGACAACCAGCAAATTGTGCGGCAGCGATGATATCTTCATCCTTCGCATCCGGTTCCATCCGCGCGATATTTTCGCGAATTGTGCCCGGGAAAAGTTCAACATTTTGCGGCAAGTAACCCACATATTGCCCCAGATCTTCACGGTTCCAATGGAAAATATCCACCCCATCCAAACGCACTGAACCATGCGTTGGCGGCAAGATACCCATGAGCAAACGCGCTAAGGTTGATTTACCGGCAGCAGAGGGACCTATCAGCCCGAGACTCTCATTCGCATTTAACGCGAAAGAAACAGCCTTCAAAATCGGCGCGGACCCACGTGGTGGCGTATAGACCAGTTGCTCTACCTGTAGAGTCCCGCCCGGAGCCGGCATTTGCATCGTCCCGCGCAAACGCGGCACATCCGTCAAAGCACTATCCAAACGATGATAAGCATCACGCGCTAGAATCAGCTGTTTCCACGTACCAATCGCGCCTTCAAACGGTGCGAGCGCACGCCCCATCAGAATCGAGGCACCAATCATACCACCGACGGTCAGTTCATTTTGTAGGGCAAGCCATGCACCGACGCCAATCACGGCAATTTGCAATCCCATCCGCACAAAACGCGAAAGCGAGACGAGGAGATTCGAACGATCCCCAGCCAGAGCCGTCAAAACCTGGGCGCGATCGCTATGCGACTTCCACAAGGTTGTTAAGGTCGGCAACATCCCCATCGCCTCAATCACTTCGGCGTTACGGCTTGCCGCATCGGCAAAAAGCATATTCTGATTCGCCAGTTCATTCGCATCATCGACAGGCTTCTTCGTTGAAAGCTCCACCGCAACACCAAAGCCCAATAAGAGGACCGCACCGACAAGCGAAAGCAGACCAAGAAGCGGGTTGATCAGATAGATCGTAATAATGAAAATGATCGACCACGGCGTATCCAATAAGCTGGTAATACCCTGCCCCGAAATAAAGTTGCGCAATGAGTGTAGCTCACGTTGGAACTGCCCGGCGCTGGCCGGAATACCAATCGCGCTATTTTCAATCGCAACCGCCATCAAACGAGGCGAAAGCAAGGATTGCAGCCAATCACTCATACGCGCCAATATCACACCACGTATAGCGGTAAAGATCGCATAGAACACCAAACAGCCCGTCGCAACCAAGGTCAGCATTAAGAGCGTGTTGAAGTTATAGCTCATGATCACACGATCGAGCACTTGCAGCGTATAAATCGGCATAGCAAGCATCAGCATATTCGCCGCAAAAGAGAATACGAATACCCAGTAAAGCGGTCGCTTCGCTAGCTTAACAATTTTTGCGAGCTCTCGCTCTTGGGCTTTATTTTGTGGTGCCATAATGGCGGGACTATAACCGAATCATCTAAAAGGGCAACCGTTGAGATAGCTCAAAATTTAGACAAAGAAAAGGGCCGGAAAGTTTCCCTCCCGGCCCAATTTCTTGTGTGACTTAACTTCGTTCTAAGCGAAAGTAGAGAAGTCAGCAACAGTGAGCGTAAACGCACCGTCAAGTTTCACTAGGATGTCTACACCCGCAGTGAAAGTACCCGTAGCATCGTTAGTAACCAATGCGTAAGTGTTACCACCGAACTGGAATGACGTACCTTGCGCGTTAACCGCACCAGTTGCCAGACTAGCTTCAGCAGCGTTTGCCGCTTCAAGAAGCGTCGAAGCGCCTGCACCTGCGTTCAGAGCTGCAAGAACAGCCTGAGTCGTAGATTGTGCAGTAAATACTTCAGTACCTTGGTCGGTGAATGCTAGCGTATCGTCAGCAGTCACCCAATCAGTGATGCTATCTACAGAGGCAACCAAAGCAGCATCTGTACCAGCAGCAGTTGACGTGTCAGTCGCTGCGAAAGTAAAGGTATCAGTACCTGTACCACCGGAGAGAGCTTCAACACCCACACCACCGGTGATTCCATCATTACCAGCACCGCCAGAGATGATGTCGTTACCAGCGCCTGCAACGATTGTATCGTTACCTTCGCCACCCGTAATGCTATCAATGCCAGCACCTGTAGTGATCGAGTCATTACCCGCACCACCGTCAACTGTATCAGTACCGCTGAATGTCACGATAGTATCGTTACCACCGTTACCATTTACAGTTACGTTACCAGTCGCTTCACCAAGATCGATACCATCGTTACCAGCACCACCTAATACGCTAAAGGTATTAGCAGTCGTTGCACCTGTATCAGTCAACGTCAGGGCGTTACCTGAAGTCAATACAGTTGCATCAACCGTGCTAATGCCAGCGGCTTCAGCAGCTGTACCCACTACGATACTACTTGCAAAATCAGCAAACTTAACCGTGTCGACACTTGTTTTATTAGCAAGCTCAGCAGCTGTGATCGTTGGAGCATCAGTGAAGGTCAGGATATCAGTACCTGCACCACCGGCGAGAACATCACCTGCAGCAAAGTTAGCTTCAGCAAAGCTGAACGTGTCACCCGCAGTACCAGCGATCAAATGATCAGCCTGTGCAGAACCCGTTAGAGTATCAGCACCACCGTCGAAGTTAGCAATCAACTTAGAGCTATCAGCCAAAGTCAAGTTCAGGTCACCAAGGAAACCAGAAAGAACCAAGGCGCCGTTAGCACCAGATTCGATCACTGTACCTGTAGAACCCTGAGCAACCGTCAAAGCTGTAGATGCGATACCTGCAGCATTACCGAAATCGAGGTTAACTAGGCTATCAGAAGAATCCATGCCTACGATTGTTACGTTAGTATCACCGATAGTTGCAACGTCGATTGTGTCGTTACCTGCAGAAGCAGTGATCGTCACTGTATCCAAAGCAGAAGCGGTTACGTTAACTGTATCGTCACCCAAGCCACCGTTGATCGTTGCTGTAGCAGTTACCGTGTTATCAGTACCGATATAAGAGATGATATCGTTGCCTGCGTTACCGAAGATACCAGCAGATGCCAATGCACCACCATCCGTTACTGTAATCGTATCAGCACCTTCAAGTGTGTTTGCATCAGTTTCGCCGTTACCACCGTAAACAACAGCAGACGTTACGCCAGCATCGCTAAGAATGATAGAGTCATCACCCCAACCACCCTGAAGTGTTACTGCGCCAACAGCCGCAGTTGCGCCATCAGTGATAGTATCGTTGCCGATACCCGCATTAACGAAAGTTGTTCCGCTTGCTTTACCAGCGTAGTTAATCGTATCAACACCAGCGTTACCATAAACAGTTGCGTTATGAACACCCAATGTGATCGTGTCGCCACCATCAAGAGAATCAGTTGTGCCTGCACCACCGATGATGCTTACATCACCTGTAACTGTCGCAGTACTGATAACATCAGCACCACCGCCAGCAGTGATATTCAAAGAACCAGCAACAATTGCAGAGTTTACGATATCAGCGCCATCAGCGAGGTTAAGGTTAACCGTTGAACCAGCCGCCGCAGCACCCAAAGTAACAGTATCGTTACCCAGACCTGTGTTAGCATTCACCGTGTTACCCGCAAGCGTATCGCCCAAAGTAACAGTATCGTTACCTGCGTTAGCGAAGAGCGTTAGGTTACCCGTTGTAGTCGCTGTGATAGCGTCAGCACCATCAGTGCTGTCAGTTTCACCTGTACCACCGTAGACAACATCGTTACCCAACAAGCCAGTTGAGAGAGTGTCGCCACCGCCCATACCGAAGATAAGGTCACTACCAGTTGTACCAGCGATAGTATTCGCTGTTGCGTCTAGCGCGTCGTTAGTTGTGTTGTCACCCACTGTAAGAGTGCCACTAGCAACTGAGATATTTTGGTTAGTACCGCTACCGACGAGTTCGCCGAGAGTTGTGCCTGTCAATGTTACTGTACCAATGTTAGCAACGGTAACAATCAGCGAAGTACCTGATTGTGTAAGCGTTACTACGTCTGCGCCATAGGCAATATTCAGATCATCAGCATCCTGGTCGAATGCAATGCTCTGGCCTAGAACGGTATCAAAACTATATGTTGTCATTTGGAAAACCTCTTCCTTTATTTACTAAAACTTTAAGCCAAAATCTATTCATTACGCTCCCCAAAGAGAGCTTTGAAATCACACTAGTCATAACTCCACCCAACCTAATTGCAAGCATAAATAAGACAGAAATCGCGGTAGAATCTAAGGTTTATGCACGTGTTGCAAAAATAACAACCTGTCACCTTGTCGCAACGCGCGCTAGTGCTTGCTTTGCGCTACTGCTTTACAAATTTTAACATTTGCTGGCCGCGCGGATGGTTCCATTCGCCCGCCCCCTCTAAACGCCAAGAAAGCCCCGAAATCGCATATTCAAAGTCAGAAATTCGATAGTGATACGGGTCACTCAAGCTGGTCGTGATGACCGGTTCGCCCTCAATAGCGCCATTTTGGGAATAAGCTTGCGTCAAAGCGTGCCCCTCCGGGCATAAGAAAAAGGTCGCGTAGAAAACCCCGCCCGCCACCATATGTGATTCGAGCTGAATTAAACACTGGCGTATATGATTAAGGGGAAGGTGCGTAAAGACCGATTGTGCGATCGCGCAATCCATCGGCGCATTCAGGTGCGAGAAATCAAATTCCGCATTCGCCGCCAAGTTCGACTGTGGCAGCTTCAAACGCAGCTCATCACTCAATTCTTGCTCATACCCCGCCTGAATGAGCTCTTGCGCCAAATCTTGCCCATAGTAGTTGCCTGCATCGAGATAATCGACGGCCAAATGGCCGAAACGCAAAGCGCCACAGCCAATATCCAATACTTTATGCTCCGGCGTCAGGCCTTCGCTTTTAAGAAAATCGAGCTGCAATTGCCCCATTTCATCCCACAAACCACCAATCGCTGCACGATGCCGCCCTTGCTCTACTTCACGCGTAATCGCATTCGGGTCATAATAAGCGGAGGGCTTCATAATACTTCTCCCTCTTGATTTTGTTCCAAATTCAAGAGGCGCTCACCGCACTGCGCAGACTGCGCCAAAAATCTGGCGGGGCGGCTTTTCCAGCCTATCCTTGAGATTAAAGAATGAATCATAATACCTCTACCTTGCTGCTAAAATTCAAATCGGTTAGGCCACCCAAGGTGATGCCTTTTACTTTGCGCGGCGTAAGCACCTGTAACTCCATCGCATCGACTTTGCGATGCAAATAACGCTCATCGCCGTCCACACTGCCCATCACCCCCACATTAAGGAAGAACATACCCGGACATAAATGACAGGTGAAATTATATTCAATCTGCACTGACTCGCCGGCCTTAGCACGCTCCACCTTATGCTCGCCGAGACTCAAGGTCGCCGCCGCCACCTCCACTCCGGTACGGTTTTTCAGCATCATTCCGCAGCAAATATCCTCGACATCCGCCTCAAAATGAATCTGATAACGGATCTTATAATCTGCGCCCTGTGATAGAGTCGTGATCGGTTCACCTTTCTTGGTGAGAATCTGCAACGCTTCAATACGGCCACCATTGGGCACATATTCATGCCCCGTTTTCGATTCTGTCGTCACCGTCAGCGCCGCGCCCTCACCTGCAATGATTTGCTCAAGCAATGCCGCGCGCTGATCTGCTGGAGCATTCAAATAACGATGATACTCTTCGGTAATCGCCTTCGGTTCGCCATCCATAATCACATCGCCACGATCGAGCCAGATGACCCGATCACAAAGCTGCACAATGGCTTGCGTCGAATGCGATACAAATAGAATGGAGGTGCCACTCTCACGCATCTGCTCAATACGACGGAAACATTTACGCTGGAAGGCTTCATCGCCGACACTCAACGCTTCATCGACAATCAATACTTTCGGCTGCACGGCCGTGGCCACAGCAAAGGCCAACCGCACCACCATCCCGCTCGAATAAGTCGAAAGCGGGCGATCAATAAACTCGCCGATATTGGCAAATTCGAGGATAGAATCAATACGCTCCGCCATCAACTCACGGCTAAAGCCAAGGATGGCGCCATTTAAATAGACATTCTCGCGCCCAGTAAAATCAGGATTGAATCCAGCGCCCAACTCAAGCAACGCCGCGACGGTGCCGTCAGTGCTCGCCTCGCCCGTCGTCGGTGTCAATGTACCCGCCAAACATTGCAACAAGGTTGATTTACCGGAACCATTACGGCCAATAATGCCAATGGTTTGGCCTTCTTCAATTTCAAAGGAGAGCGGCTTTAGCGCATCAAAACGCTTACCAATACCCACCCCCCCCGGACGCAACAAACTCCACAAACGCTGGCGCGGCGAATCATAGAGCCTGTAGCTCTTCGATAGGTTATTCACGACAATGGCATTAGAGGACATCGGCAAACCCCTTACGAACGCGCTTAAAAAACGCATAACACAATCCAGTAAAGACCAGTGAAACCCCGCCATAAATCGCGAGCGACTTAAAGGCTGGCACCCCACCCCAAAGCATCACTTCGCGCGCTTGGGTAATAATGAGAGTCAGCGGATTAAGCGACAGAATCGGACGATAACTTTCCGGTAACGCCTCAGGCGGAAAGAAGATCGGCGACAGAAACAACATCGCCATCATAACCAGCCCAATAATCTGGCCAATATCACGTAGATACACACCTAGCGCGGCTAAGAACCATGCCGCACCCATCACCGCAATGATAAAAGGCAACATCACCACCGGCAACCAAAGCGCCGTTAAATGGAGGGTACCGGTAATAAAATAGATCGCGCCCAGCAAGATGAGCGTAGAGAATGCTAGGTGAAACAAGGCCGCACCGAGCGGTACGAGCGGCAACATCGGCAGCGGAAAGATGATCTTTTTCACATAATTCGCCTGCCCCGTAATCGAGCTCACCGCGCTGGTCAGCGTTTCAGCCATCAGCGCGTGAATCATCAACCCGGTAAAGAGAATCACCGCAAACTGCCCCTGCGGCTGCCCCTCCGGCAACGGCCAGCGCGCCTTAAACACCACCGAAAATACAAACGTATACACCGCCAGCATCAAAAGCGGATGCAATAACGACCAGCCAAAGCCCAGCGCCGTCCCGCGATATTTAGACGCCACCTCCCGCTTCACCAGCGAAAGATACAGCGGGATATGTTGCGTAATAGTTCCCATGAAGAGGGTTTAGCGGAAGATGGAGAGATTGTCATGTATTGAGGTAAGTTGCTTTTCAACATAAGCTGGCAAACAAAAACCCTCACGTTAACGTCCGTAAATAAGACGCGAAAGCTCCAATTCACGAGTATTTAAGCGCCCTTCAATGCCGCCTATACGAATCAAACAGCTACGCCCATGCAGTTAAAGAGAATTAGACGCTTTAGCCAAAAGCTTAGAGGTTAGTCTGGAATGGCTAGTCTGAGGAAAATAGCCCTTGAAACAAGTTCAGGGTGACAATGTTAGATAATAAAGGGAGGCCAGTAGGCTGAGCCAGCCATGAGCCCGCGAAGCGGCGTTCCATTTGAGCGACAATATGTCGCGCAGAGGGAACGAAACCAATGCCCCCAAACGCAAAAAACCCCGCAACATGTGCGGGGCTCTCTGTATCTTCATGCCAAAAAGCCGGCTTAATAAGCTTGGCGACGACCTACTCTTCCACACCTTAAGGTGCAGTACCATCGGCGCTAAGAGGTTTCACTTCCGTGTTCGGGATGGGAACGGGTGGGGCCACTCTTGCCATAGTCACCAAGCTAATTAAACCGGCTTGTCGGCCAAACTGATAACTTATCGAGATAAGCTCTGAGTCTGTATTTGAAATAGGTTATTCTGACTGCTGTTGCTAGCAATTTGCTAGTCAATTCAGCGATATTGTACAGTTTTTACACTGTATACGTGCAATTCAAGTTGTCTAAAAACTTAAATTCAATCGAGCAATTAGTACTGGTTAGCTTCATGCATTACTGCACTTCCACACCCAGCCTATCAACGTGGTGGTCTTCCACGGCTCTGATAGGGAAATCTAGTTTCGAGGCGAGTTTCCCGCTTAGATGCTTTCAGCGGTTCTCCCTTCCGTTCGTAGCTACTCGGCGATGCTCCTGGCGGAACAACCGATACACCAGTGGAACGTCCACCCCGGTCCTCTCGTACTAAGGGCAGCTCCTCTCAAATTTCCAACACCCACGGCAGATAGGGACCGAACTGTCTCACGACGTTCTAAACCCAGCTCACGTACCTCTTTAAATGGCGAACAGCCATACCCTTGGGACCTTCTCCAGCCCCAGGATGAGATGAGCCGACATCGAGGTGCCAAACGATGCCGTCGATATGGACTCTTGGGCATCATCAGCCTGTTATCCCCGGCGTACCTTTTATCCGTTGAGCGATGGCCCATCCACGAGGGACCACCGGATCACTATGACCGTCTTTCGACTCTGCTCGACTTGTCAGTCTCGCAGTCAGGCAGGCTTATGCCATTGCACTCGACGACCGATTTCCGACCGGTCTGAGCCTACCTTCGCGCGCCTCCGTTACTATTTGGGAGGCGACCGCCCCAGTCAAACTACCCGCCACAGAGGGTCCCGGATCCTGATTCAAGGATCGCGGTTAGACGCCAAACAGGTCAAGGGTGGTATCTCAAGGGTGGCTCCACCAGAACTAGCGTCCTGGTTTCAAAGCCCACCACCTATCCTGCACGTGACATGTCTGACGTCACTCTGAAGCTGTAGTAAAGGTGCACGGGGTCTTTCCGTCTAACCGCGGGAACCCCGCATCTTCACGGGGAATTCAATTTCGCTGAGTCTACGTTGGAGACAGCGGGGAAGTCGTTACGCCATTCGTGCAGGTCGGAACTTACCCGACAAGGAATTTCGCTACCTTAGGACCGTTATAGTTACGGCCGCCGTTTACCTGGGCTTCAATTCGCAGCTCTCACCACTCCTTTTAACCTTCAGGCACCGGGCAGGCGTCAGACCCTATACGTCGTCTTACGACTTCGCAGAGCCCTGTGTTTTTAGTAAACAGTCGCCACCCCCTGGTTTGTGCCCCCAGCTCCAAGTTGCCTTGGAACCGGGCCTCCTTCTCGCGAACTTACGGAGGTATTTTGCCGAGTTCCTTCAACATAGTTCTCTCAAGCGCCTTGGTATTCTCTACCTATCCACCTGTGTCGGTTTAGGGTACGATCTTATAGGAGGGCTATTTCCAGGAACCCGTTAGCAGCCCATTCAATCCAATAAGGATGAACTACGTCTCGGATCCGTCACCACTCCACGGCCCAGGAATATTAACCTGGTTCCCATCGACTACGCCTTTCGGCCTCGCCTTAGGGGTCGGCTTACCCTGCTCAGATTAGCTTTAAGCAGGAACCCTTGGACTTTCGGCGAGAG
>JAQXAR010000008.1 GCA_029252805.1 Rickettsiales bacterium | reverse complement strand
ATCAGGCAAAACGCCATCTTCGCAAGTTCAATGGCGTACCAAAAGAGCATTTTAATCTGTTCTTGAAAGAATGTGAGTGGAGGTTTAATATGGGCACACCAAGTGACTTACTGGCAGACATGAAAAAGTTGCTCAAAGAATATTATTAGGTGTCAGCCCCCAAAAATATTGATCAAGTGGCGGATGACAATTGCTTTGTGGGTGAATTCTCTCTATCACGCTGTGATGATGAACCTTATAGTTGAGGCTGGTGCTTGGGAAAGTGCGCTGCCGAATGTGCAAGAGCTGACTGAGGCGGCGTTGAGCTTTGCTGAAGGCGAGTTATCGCTGGTGCTGGCGGATGATGCGTTTATTCAGGATTTGAACCATCAGTTTCGGGGTAAAGAGGCACCAACCAATGTGCTGGCTTTTCCGAGTGACGATGAAGACGGGTATTTGGGCGATGTGATTATCGCGCTGGAGACGATTCAGCGGGAGGCGCAGGAGCAAGGTAAGAGCCTGAGTGACCATTTCAGCCACTTAGCCATCCATGGAGGCTTGCATTTGATGGGCTATGACCATGAGGATGATAAAGAGGCAGAAGAAATGGAAAGTAAGGAAATAGAGTTGCTTGCGAAGCTAAATATTGCCAACCCTTACGAAACAAAGTAATATTACTTATTGCGCTTAAGTGTCGCGCAGGCGCACCTCAGAAAACGGGTGGTCTTGCCTTGCTCGACTACCTTAAGTGAATATAGAAAATGGAGAGTAATACAGTGCCAGAAGACGGCTCGACGATTAAAGCGTCGCAACTTATGGGTGGTAACACCCAAGAACCTCACACACAAGATAGCGAAAAAGCGCAGGCAGGCCTATTGACTTGGCTATTGCGTAAATTGGGCCTCGCCAAGGAAGCCACGCTGAAAGATGCCTTGCAGGAAGTGCTGGATGATCATGCGGAAGAGATCACCGCCATGGCAGAAGAAGAGCGCCAGATTCTATCCAATGTGATGGAAATGGGTGATACGGACATTGACGATATTATGATTCCGCAATCGGATATGGTAGCGGTTGAGCTCTCTACAAACCTGAATGATTTGCGTGATTTAGTGGTTGAATCGGGCCATACGCGATTGCCGGTATACGAAGATTCGCTCGATAGTATTAAAGGCTTTTTGCATGTGAAAGACTTGCTGCCGTTATTGGGTAATGGCACAGAAGGCTTTCACCTGAATCAAATTCTACGCGATGTGGTGTTTGTGCCAGAAGCGATGAAAGTGTCTGATTTGCTGCTGAAAATGCGAGTTTCAGGGGTGCATTTAGCCATCGTGGTTGATGAATATGGCGGCACAACAGGGCTGGCGACATTGGAAGATTTGTTTGAAGAGATTGTCGGCGACATTCAAGATGAACATGACGAACCAGAAGTCCATGCAGAACTCACATGGAATGCAGAATCAACCGTGATTGTCGATGCGAAAGCTCGTATTGATGAGCTAGAGGGGGCTCTCAAGTTAGACCTTCAGCCCGATGACGAAGAGGATGATTACGATACACTGGGCGGGTTAATCTTCGCACAGTTAGGCCGCGTGCCAACCAAGGGTGAGAAAACTAGCCATGCGAGCGGTATCGAAATGGAAGTGATTGACGCGGATGAGCGTCGTATCAAGGTGGTGCGTCTTACGCGTCCCCCAATTGCAGCTTAATGAAAGCTTTAAAACGTTATAGCCTCGCGACTTTATGCGGAGTGCTCGCGACAGCGGCTTTGCCGCCGGTTCATCTATTCTTTCTGTTAATACCAGCTTTCAGCGGTTTTTTTTACTTGTTATGGTATGCGCAAACGAAGCGTCAGGCTTTCTTTACCGGCTGGTGGTTCGGGCTGGGCTATTTCACCAGCGGACTGTACTGGTTCGCGCATGCACTGCTGGTTGAGCCGGATAAATTCGCTTGGATGATCCCGTTCGCAGTGCTCGGTCTGCCGTCTATTTTGGCGATCTATTATGGACTTGCTACCTTGCTAACACACTGGTTGCGAAAGCGATTTTCTTTGCGTGGTATACTCACAATTTTTTTATTCGCTTTAGTGTGGCTAGGAGCGGAATGGCTGCGCGGGCATTTATTTAGCGGGTTTCCTTGGAGTCTGGTTTCCTATGCGTGGGCGGTCTCTGAGCCGATGATGCAATGGGCCTATCTCATTGGAAGTTATCATTACGCCGCGTGGACCGTGCTGTTATCGACCTTGCCGGTGGTGTGGTTCTTAACCGATAATTCGCGCCAACGCACGGTGGCACTGAGTGTCTCGCTATTGATGGTATCGATACCCTTTAGTTACGGCACATGGCGCTTAAATAGCCATCCGACTGAATATACTGATCATCAGCTACATATTGTTCAAGGTAATATCGCGCAGCAGCATAAGTGGAATCCTGATAAACAATATGCTGCGGTGCAGACTTATGTTGAGCTAACAAAGAAGGATGAAGTGGCAGATAATGCGATCGTCATCTGGCCGGAAACTGCTTTTCCCTATTTTCTAGAAGCGGCAACGCCGCCGGTGAAATTTATCGCTGATAGTTTGCCAAAGCACGGAGTGCTGCTAACCGGAGCCATGCGCGCTGAATGGAATAAAGGACGCCAAGGCATTAAGAGCTTCTTCAATTCTGTGCATGCGGTGCGTCCGGATGGAAGTGTTGAAACGACCTATGATAAAGTTCGCTTAGTGCCGTTTGGTGAGTTCGTGCCGTTGCGCGGTATTCTTCCGGTAGAGAAAATCACGCATGGGATTCAGGATTTTGTACACGGCGAGGGAGCTAAGAGTTTACATGTCAAAGGCGTTCCTGCCTTCCAGCCGCTGATCTGCTATGAAACGATTTTTCCAGAGTTTAAATCTGAGGGCGCGCGATGGCTTCTCAATGTGACGAATGACGCATGGTTTGGCCAGAGCGCTGGCCCGTATCAACATTTGCAAATGGCTCGCTTTCGCGCAGTAGAGCAAGGTATCCCGATGGTACGTGCGGCGAATACCGGTATTAGTGCAGTGTTCGATGCTTACGGACGTGAGTTAGCCAGCTTGCCTCTGGGCGAGCGCGGTACGATTACGATGATGCTGCCGAAACCAGCTTTGTGAGGGGTGTCATCCTGAGGAGCGTAGAGACGAAGGATCTTAGATTCTCCGCTGCGCTCAGATGATAAAAGGTAAAACAGCCCTCTGGTCAATCTACAGGGTGACGGTATTAGGTGAGAGCGAATTCCAAGAAAATAGGTAAGCGACCTTGCTGGGTGGTTTTTTGCTGATAGCGGGTCTGTTTCCAATCGCTGAAGGGCTCGTGCCAATCCTTGTGGCTTTCCACTTTCCACTTGAAGGATGGGTGAGGCAGTAAATGCTCCATCATCCAAGCCGAGTAATCGACATGGTCGGTCGCGATGCGTAGTACGCCGTGAGGTTTGAGCACTTTAGCTATCAGGTCGAGTAGGGCGGTGTTGAGGATACGGCGTTTATGGTGGCTCGTTTTGGGCCATGGATCAGGGAAAAGTAGATACACGCCATCTAAACTGGCCTCGGGCAGGGTTTTCAGCCAAGGGCGCACATCATCAGGGATGACGCTAAGGTTGGTAATGGAGGTTTCAGCCAGCTCAGTCAGTAGCTTTGCAATGCCATTGAGGTAAGGTTCTGCACCGATAATATGGCGTTCAGGGTAGTTCTTGGCGAGTTCTAATAGATGCTCGCCGCCGCCAAAACCAATCTCCAGCCACGTCTCTCTATCTTCATCCAACACAGGAAAAAGTTTAGGCATTAACTCATCGAGCAATTCTTGCTTATATTCAGGTAGGGCACGGCCTTTGCGGCGCCCGAATGAACGTAAGAAGTCTCTATCGAGTGTCGGATTATGCGGTTTGTTTGCTGACATTCCCGAAATGTTGCTGGATTTGATCGACCAAGTCCAGCTTCTCCCAGCTAAATTCACCTGTATCTTTTGCCTGGCGACCAAAGTGACCATAAGCCGCAGTCGGCGTATAGATCGGGCGGTTCAGGTTAAGGTGCTCACGAATACCACGTGGAGTGAGGTCCATAAGCTGCGGTAGGAATTTCTCCAACTCACGATCATCAACTTCGCCTGTGCCTTCAGTACTGACATAAAGCGAGATCGGGTGCGAGACACCAATCGCGTAAGAGAGTTGAATCGTGCAACGTTCGGCAATGCCAGCAGCGACAACGTTCTTTGCAAGGTAGCGCGCAGCATAAGCCGCAGAACGATCCACCTTTGTCGGATCTTTGCCTGAGAATGCACCGCCACCGTGAGGTGCTGCGCCGCCATAAGTATCGACGATAATCTTACGGCCGGTAAGACCGGCATCACCATCAGGCCCGCCAATGATGAATTGGCCTGTTGGGTTTGTATAGAATTCATCTTCCGGGCACATCCAGTTTTTCGGGAGGACTTCGAGCACGTGCTTGCGAATGGTCTCGCGTACTTCCTCTTGGCTCACGCCGGGATTATGTTGGGTGGAGACGACAATTGAACTCGCGCCAACGGGTTTGCCATTTTCATAGCGCATGCTGATTTGTGATTTAGAATCCGGGCGCAGGATGGAGTTGCTATCGGCCTTGCGTGCATCGGCCATCGCTTTGAGAACGCGGTGTGAGTAATGGATTGGTGCAGGCATGTAGGTATCAGTTTCGTTACAAGCAAAACCGAACATAATGCCTTGGTCACCCGCGCCTTCATCTTTATCCGCCGCAGAGTCGACGCCTTGGGCGATGTCGCTAGATTGCTCGTGCAGGAGAATTTCAATATTGATTTTACGCCAGTCGAAGCCTTCTTGCTCGTAACCGATGTTGCGTATCAGGTTGCGGATGCGTTCTTCCATTTCAGCATAGGCGAGGTCGCCATCGCGGATTTCACCGGCGATCACAATGCGGTTTGTGGTAGCGAGTGTTTCAGCAGCGACGCGCGCTTCTGGGTTTTGGGCGAGGAAATAATCAAGGATGGTATCCGAGATTTGGTCGCACACTTTATCAGGGTGGCCTTCAGATACAGATTCGCTGGTGAAGGTGTAGTGCTTGCGTTGCAATTGATGCGGAGACATGATGTGCGCCTTTGGTTGTTTGTTTACGTAACAAACTTTTCAAAAAGGAGCTTCTTTGGTATTGCGCTTAGAACCTAGGTTTTAGGTGGTGTCAAGCTGCTCAAATCGCCACGTGATGAAAAGTGAGGTCAGCCTAACTGACTCGCCCATCAAAGCAAGAAAACTTTAAGAAATTGCTAAGAAACCTCTAGAAATATCAAAGTAAGTGGTGGTTTTGTAGCTTATGCATGGGGAGGGCTAGTAAGTAATAACACCAGAATTGCGTACGCCGTCTGAAACGGCGCTGTCTTTGATGCGTCTCACATGAGATGTGTCGCCATAATCAGCATTTTCTGGTGGATGACTGTTCTGTATGGACTCCGCGGCGCCTTCAGGATTCGCACGAGCTTTGTCGTATAGGCGCGAAACAAAAGAAGCTCTTTCGCCGTGGTCATTTGCATCCGCAATGGGAAGCGCCTTGAATTGATCTGTTGGTGTCTCTTGCATTGCCGTCGCGGCTTGAATTTTCGCGCGATATTCCAGATGCTCTGGTTCAGTCTCTACAAGTAAGTATTCTTTGCGTATTGGTTCGTTAAAGTGCCGTAACATAATGTGGTTGGTTATATACATCGCATAAGGTTCTGTTACTTTATCTAAGGTGGCTTGATAGGCCTTTCTATGATTGCTAGCGATTTGGTATAGCTCGTTACGCATGTCTTGAGCTGGTTTATCTTTGTTGAGAATCAGCTTTATTGCTTCATTGCGAAAAAGGCCTTCTTTTTTGTGTAGCCGTTCGCGCAGTGCAATAACATCATCGGTCATATGCACCATCTCATGAACGATCGTACGCTTTACGGAAAAAGGATAGTGATTGCCATCATGTGTTTTGTAGCTCTGTTTCCTCTTATCTCCCGCATCAATCAATATCTTGCCAGTTAGAGGGTCTGCACCTTCATGGACACTTTGTCCTATTTCAATCTTCCCACTAGTGCTTTTGACTTTCGCATGTGCAATTTTAACAAGTTCTTGGAATTCAGGTGCAGTGTTCCATAGCTCGTCTAGCTCTTTAATGGCACGGTCACGAGATTCCTGATTATAAAGATTGTTAGGCGCAAGATCGTCAACGAGCGAAATATATGCTCGCCAATCCAGTTTGTGTAAAAGTTTAGCTGCTACCATAAGTCATCATAGCAGTTTTATGTGAAAGCTTGATGACGGAGTGACGGGTTTAGGCAGACTCTATAAGATAGCGTCGCCAGATGCGATGCCTTTGACAAGAGTCTTTACTGACTTACGCATTTCAGGATCTTCGATCTTGCGGTACGCTTCAATGATTTCTTTTAAATCTGTATCGAGAGGTCTTTCCTCATGTTTGAAGCCTTCGCGAGGTTCAGCGAGTGCATATTCGTTATCGCCGATCATTCCATCGAAGAAAAAGCTCACGGGAACTCTGAGGACGCTAGCAAATTCGTAAATACGACTTACCGCAATACGATTGGTTGCGCGTTCGTACTTTTGAACTTGCTGAAAAGTAATGCCTGAGTTTTTCGCAAGTGCTTCCTGACTCATGCCGAGGCGGGTACGCCGATCGCGGAGTCTCTTGCCTACATATTCATCTACTGGGTGTGCCATTGTTAAAACCGTCCTCTTACAGTGTTTATATAGTCCAACTATTTTAGTTTACCACCCCATACGTCTGAAGAGCAGAATTGGGGTGACGCACCTAATAGTTGATATCGTTAATGATTATTAACGAAATATTAAGAACATGTCAAGGAAAGATTAACAATTAGTTAATATTTTGAATAAGAGTTAACAAATTAATTAATCTTTGTAAGAAGAATACACGGCTGGCGTGAATATTGTTTTTAAAAAAAAGTGAGAATATGGTGGACTCGATGCGATTCGAACGCATG
>JAQXAR010000007.1 GCA_029252805.1 Rickettsiales bacterium | reverse complement strand
CGGATGGTACCGTCGGTTGGTTTGATGTCATTACCGATCAAGGCACAACCAGCATGAACCAACCTAATACCGTGGTTGAGGTCACAAGCTTCCACGAAGCACCTCCTGCGCCAGAATTTGCTAAACCAGAATCCCTCTCCAACGACTTCCGCGAAGTGATGGATTTTGCTCCTACAGGCAAATACGAGCATCGCGAAAATTCTGAAACAAAAGAATCGTCAGAGGCAGAAACCAAACAAGAAGCCGCCCCCGCAGAAGCACCTGAAGCCGCTGTTGGTGAAGAGCATACTCCTGGAGCAGAGCCTGGCGAGGTCGATACCGAAACTCCGAACACTCCAGACGCTCAAACCCCGGACGTCCCGGACGCTAAAACCCCGGACGCCGCTGAAGTTGAAATACCGGACGTCATCAACATCACCATGAGCGGCGAAGAGGGAAATATGTCGGCCTTTGATCAGGCACAAATGACTCTGGACGGCCAACCTGATGGCATGCCGATAGATGGCATGGACCCCAACCATCACAATGATGATATGCACGAAACAATGCTTCATCACGAAGAGATTATCGATGATATGATGGAGTCTCTGGATGATGGTGAAGCAGACGATGCCATGGAGTTGGCCGATGGTCTCATAAACACGTTAGAAGAGCAAATTGAAGAAGATCGCAATGACCTCGTCGAAAGCATCCTATCGCAACCAACCGAAACAACGAATCCCGACACCCCTTTCCCTCCCACCATTCCCACTTCAGGGGATGAAGGGGAGTTGACAGCGACCGGAGGCATCGGCGGAGTCGGCGGCCCTGAAGTCCCTGTTGTGGGGGAAGAGGATGGCCTCGACACCGAAACTGAGACTGAAGTTGAAACTGAAATAACCACCACCACGACGGCGGTTAACAACGCCGTCTTCATGCTTGGCACCTCAGTTAGTGAAAACTTTCAGGGCGGTGGCGGTAATGATTTGTTCATTGCCAATGGTGCCGGAACTATTTTAGACGTAAATGATAGCCTGGAGGGTGGCACTGGCACGGATACCCTTAAGTTCACAGGCGCTGCAACCATAGCTGACCTCACTGTTTTTAGTAAAGATGGAAGTGGAAATTTTGACAATATTAGCGGTATTGAGCGCATCCATCTAACGCAAAACACCACCTTAACCATTGATCAAGCTTTTATAAACCAACGCGATGGCAATTCACCTGGGATTGAAGTCGATTTTGGAACCAATACTATCACCGCAGACCTGCAGGGCTTGGACCATCATGGAGAGAGCGGCGTGATGCTGAACGGTACCGGTATGGTAGACTTTGCTGCCACAACAGGCGGTGACTTTCATCAAGCCATCAACCAAACAGATGTAAGCGTCGATTTCAGCCTGAATACACGCGGAGCTGGCGGCTATGCATCCGGTGAATTCGAATTCGATGGCGGGAACAATACCGTGGTCGGCGCTAGCGATGTAAGCCAATTCCTCAGCATTGAACAAGAAAATGGCGGCGATCATTTCTTCACGCTTTCAACCGGTTTTAATGATATTGAATTCAATAATGTGACAGGAACGAGCTTTAATGTTGGAGATCGCGGCGGACTACTTTTCAACGCTGGATCAGCGAAATATTTACACCTCGGAATTGAGAATTCCAGCTATGTTAGAGCACTTGTGAATGTCAATGATGGTTTTAGTAACGGCATGGATATGCACATCCACAATAGCGATTACATCGACATCACTAACAATGCCAATGGCACTCAGGATTTCTTTTCACTCAGCGGTAGCGGAACTGAGATTTCCCTAGATGGTAATACCGGAAATGACATTTATAACTTAGGCAACATGTACTCTGGCAGCAGCATAGACTTTACAGGCTCCACTACGCTCTTCACCTATAATGGAGATGTCGTCCACCTGAACCACTTAAGCGGCGGCGCCAATGTCGAACTCAAATATACCGGATCCGGTAATGGAACGGATATTTTTAGTAACGTTGATTTCAACAACATCAGCCTGAATTATGCCGATGTTAACGGCGATGCATTAGCTGATCTTGAACTCAGCCTAGGAGGCAGCACCGTTGTCATTAACAATCAAGATGGCACAAAACTATATAATTACCGCGAACATGGCGATAACATGATCGCTGATTTGGGCTTGGTAGTAGAAACAGACGTCCGCCTACTCGACGATGTACAATATCAAAATACCAGCAACTTTAATACAAGCAGCTCTATTGCTTCGGTCTATGATGATGTGCTTACGGCAAATACCCAATTCGCGGTCGTCAACAGCCTTGATGGAGATGATCATATTACCGTACAAGATACAGGATTGGCTTTTGATGGCATTGGCGTCAATTCAGGCGGTGGTAATGACACCATCATTATTGAAGATTCTGACATAAAATTTAGTGTTGTCGATGGAGGTGATGGCTTTAATGTGCTGGACCTATCCCGCGTCAATGATGGCATCGCCATGCCTGCAGATTATATTCACCACGTCGTCAATTTTTCTGGCACGAATATAACATTAACTGCCAATACTTTCACAAATGGGAAAATCGAAGGCTACAAAACTGACAATAGTAGTGCCGGAAATTATCGAGGCGACCTCGTAAATTCAGTCACTAATATTGATGCATTTATCATGGGCAATGCCGAGGATCTAGTTGACCTATCTAACCTTGCTGCCGGCTATGTCATTAATGGCGGCGAAGGGGGCGATACCATCACAGGAAGCTCCGGCGAGGACACCGTAACCTATGCAACTTCAAGCGCAGGTGTCACCGTTGATCTCGCCTTAACGGGAGGCACGCAACAAACTTCAGCAGGCAGTGATGCACATGATGATGTTCTCAACTCCATCGAAAACCTTGTAGGTTCTCAGCATGATGACACCTTACTTGGAGATACCGGCGATAACGAACTGACCGGCGGCAACGGCAATGATACCTTAGATGGTATTGACGGCAATAACCTCTTCATTGGGGGCGCCGGGAATGATATCATTACAGGTGGTACTAGCGCAGGCATTGACACCGTTAGCTATGAATATGCCAATGCGGGTGTAACCGTTGATATTAGTGGCGGTGGTGGCGGTGGTGGCACGGCTTTTGGTGGAAATATCGGTAACGATGCCCTAACCAACATTGAGCATATTATCGGCTCTAACCATGATGATAACCTAACCGGTTACAATGGACTCCAAATCGACGGCGGGCACGGCAATGACATTATCAACCTGTCTTTGGCATCTGACACCGATGTTATCGATGGTGGGTTTGGCTTTGATAGTGTGAAAGTGGGTACGATGGATGCGACTACCCTCAGTGCAAACCTTAGCAACATTGAAGCGATTGACCTTTCCAATGGCACAACGAGTGAAAGCATCGACCTGACAGGCCTAACAGCCGTGCAAGTCACGACAATGACCGGTGAGGAAACTTTGAGCCTGATGAGTGATACTGGCGATATTATCACGCTGAACGCTTCTTGGATTGAAGGCGAAAGCGACGGAGGCTACACGACCTACAACAATAGTGGCGTGGAACTAGCCATTGCCGACACCAACATAGTCTAAGCACGGCACATTAGGCATGACGTAGAAGACAACACCGCTCTGATTATTGCTCCAGAATAAAAATACTCTTTTCCCTCAGAAATCTCGGACTCTACTAACCTAAGCGACAAAAGAAGCTTAACCTTTCCGGTCGCAAGATTGCTGTGAGCTTTGAGAACACGATGGTTGAGTTGCCATTGGAGTCAATCGTTCCAACAAAGGTCATCACCAATGCCGTTTATGCCAGCTCCAAATACAAACAGATTGTGTCATCTATCAAGGAGATTGGAGTGATCGAGCCGCTGGTCGTCACAGAAGATAA